>NZ_RJVA01000010.1:300000-561307 GCF_003751385.1 Desulfosoma caldarium
GAAAATGTCCACCGTTGGCATGATGTGTTTCCTCTCGTCCTTCACCCAGCGGAGCACGAAAGTTATCGGACCCGGTTAGTCTTGCGAATCATGAGGAAGCCGTTCACACCTCCTGGAACAGCTCCCTTGATCAAGAGGAGATTTTCCTCGGGTCGCACGTCGATGATCTTCAAGTTAAGAGTCGTCGCCCGCTTGTTACCCTTTTGGCCCGCCATCTTTTTTCCCTTGATGACGCGCCCTGGAAAGGTGGCGCATCCGGTGGAGCCCGGCTCTCGAATGTTCTTGCAACCGTGCGTCATGGGACCTCGACGAAATCCCCAGCGCTTCACCGTACCGGCAAAGCCCTTGCCCTTGCTTACCCCGGTGACATCCACACGGTCTCCAATGGCAAAAACACTGCAATCCCATACTTGGCCCGGCTCAAACGCCTCGGCATTCTCCACACGCACCTCACGCAGCAAGGCAAAGTAGCCTTTACCCACCTTGTCCAGATGCCCCTTCAAAGGGCGCGTGACCTTTTTTTCCTTCTTTTGTCCAAAGCCGATCTGCACGGCGCTATACCCATCGCGTGCGGGAACTTTGACCTGTGTGACGACACATGGGCCGGCCTGCACCACCGTGACGGGCACGGCGCTGCCGTCTTCGGCAAACACCTGCGTCATCCCTAGCTTGCGTCCTAGTAATGCCTTCACCATTTTCTCAGCTCTCTTAGGCTAGGCTTTTCCGCTCAAAGCGGCCTTACAGTTTGATTTCCACATCGACTCCCGCCGACAAATCCAGCTTCATGAGCGAATCCACCGTCTGCTGAGTCGGCTCCAAGATGTCCACCAAGCGCTTATGGACACGGATCTCAAACTGCTCCCGAGACTTCTTGTCAATATGGACGGAACGCAGCACCGTGTACCGGTGAATTTTGGTCGGCAAGGGAATGGGGCCCGCTACCTGGGCGCCCGTCTTTTTGGCCGTATTGACGATTTCTGCGGCCGCCTGGTCAAGAAGCTTGTGGTCGTAGGCTTTCAAGCGGATGCGCATTCTCTGATTCATCATGGCGTCTGTTCCCATAATTTGGGTCCCTGCCGAACGTATGCGGTCAGGGACCCCATGGCTTTCGTGACGATGTCCCTACTCGATGATGTCGGTGACCACGCCGGCGCCCACGGTGCGTCCGCCTTCGCGAATCGCAAACCGAAGCTCCTTCTCCAAAGCCACCGGAGCAATCAAATGCACTTCCATGTTCACGTTGTCCCCAGGCATCACCATCTCCACGCCCTCAGGCAACGTCACCACTCCCGTCACATCCGTCGTGCGAAAATAAAACTGCGGCCGATACCCAGGGAAAAACGGCGTGTGCCGCCCCCCTTCCTCCTTCTTCAATACGTACACCTCTGCCTTGAACTTCGTGTGCGGCGTGATGCTCCCAGGCTTCGCCACAACCTGGCCACGCTCCACCTCGTCCCGCTTGATCCCGCGAAGCAACACCCCAATGTTGTCCCCCGCTTCCCCGCGATCCAAGGTCTTGCGAAACATCTCCACACCCGTACACACCGTCTTCATCGTCGGCCGAAATCCCACAATCTCCACTTCATCGCCCACCGAAATCACCCCGCGCTCCACGCGACCCGTCACCACCGTCCCTCGGCCGCTAATGGAAAACACATCCTCAATGGGCATCAAAAACGGCTTGTCAATATCCCGCACCGGATCCGGTATGTAATTGTCCACCGCTTCCAACAATTCAAATATCGGCGCCGCATCCGGACCCGATGGATCATCACACTCCAACGCCTTCAACGCCGACCCCTTGATGATCGGCACATCATCCCCAGGAAACCCATACTTGCTCAACAACTCCCGAAGCTCCAACTCCACCAACTCAATCAGCTCCGGATCATCCACCATGTCCACCTTGTTCAAAAACACCACCATGTTCGGCACACCCACCTGACGCGCCAACAAAATGTGCTCCCGTGTCTGCGGCATCGGACCATCATCGGCCGCCACCACCAAAATGGCCCCGTCCATCTGCGCCGCACCCGTGATCATGTTCTTGATGTAGTCCGCATGCCCCGGACAATCCACATGCGCATAATGCCGCTTTTCCGTCTCATACTCCACATGCGCCGTCGCTATCGTGATCCCTCGCTCCCGCTCCTCCGGCGCCTTGTCAATCGCATCAAACGGCACAAACTCCGCCTTCCCACGAAGCGATAACTGCTTCGTAATCGCCGCCGTCAACGTCGTCTTCCCATGGTCTATGTGACCAATCGTCCCAACATTCACGTGCGGCTTCGTCCGCTCAAACTTCTTCTTCCCCATCGCACTTCCTCCTCAGGTCCACATCAAATCCATAAAAGCGTCATTTTTTTCCAAAGCGTCGGGATGCCCCTGTGTGCGGTGCGCCCGGATAAGCGGCCTGGCCTTTTCGTCACATCCCAGCGCCCGCGGTTCGGCCACCCATGGCCCCGGAATGGCCTACCAGCGATAATGCGCAAAGGCCTTATTGGCTTCAGCCATGCGGTGCGTGTCTTCCTTCTTTTTGACCGCTCCACCCCGGTTCTGGGATGCATCCAAGAGCTCGCCGGCCAACTTATCGATCATGGTCTTTTCCGAACGGTTCTTGGCGTAGGAAATGATCCATCGCATGGCCAAGGCGTCCCGGCGATCGCTGCGTACTTCCACGGGTACCTGATAAGTGGCTCCACCCACCCGCCTTGACTTCACCTCGATGATGGGCCGCACGTGCTCCATAGCCTTGTGGAAAACTTCTAGCGGATCCTGCTTGCTGCGCCGCTCGATGACGTCAAAGGCTCCATAAAGGATCCGTTCGGCCACACTTTTCTTGCCTTGACGCATGATGTTGTTAATAAACTTGGCCACCAACCGGCTGTTGTATTTGGGGTCCGGAAGCACTTCCCGCTTTGCGACTTCTCTTCTACGTGGCATTGCCTTCCTCAACCTCGTCCATCGTTTGCGGCAAAAGAGAAGCCATGGCCCTCAGCAGGGCCATGGCCCGCCTCGGCTCTTCTCCATGCCTTACTTCGGCCGCTTGGCCCCGTACTTGGACCGGCCCTGCTTGCGATTGGCCACACCCAGGGCATCCAACGTTCCGCGAATGATGTGGTAGCGCACACCGGGCAAATCTTTAACGCGGCCGCCACGAATCAGTACCACAGAGTGCTCTTGAAGATTGTGGCCGATTCCGGGAATGTACGACGTCACTTCGATGCCGTTGGTCAGCCGCACACGGGCGATTTTTCGTAAAGCCGAGTTGGGCTTTTTGGGGGTCGTGGTGTAGACGCGCACGCACACGCCCCGCTTTTGCGGACAGCTCTGAAGCGCCGGGGTGCTCGATTTCTTACGAACCTTTTGTCTTCCCTTTCGCACCAACTGATTGATCGTGGGCATCTTTGTTTTCTCCACCAACTCCAGATCGCTTTGATTTCAAAAACTTATTGACTCAGAGCCCCTAGGCTCAGAAACACCTCTATGTACAGAGTCGCCCGAACCTTGTCAAGCCTTTTCAAGCCCCAAGGCACCGGCCTTTGCTCAGCCCTCGTGCAGCACCTGCTCACCGCCATAGAGCTTTCGGTACCGCCGCATACCGGTTCCCGCAGGAATCAAGCGTCCCATAATGACATTTTCCTTGAGGCCCCGAAGTCGGTCTATCTTGCCCGCTGCCGCCGCATCGGTCAAAACCTTGGTGGTTTCCTGGAAAGACGCGGCGGAAATGAAGCTCTCCGTGCTTAGCGACGCTTTGGTGATCCCGAGGAGCAGTGGTTCGGCCGCCGCCGGCCGCTTGCCTTCCGCTTCTAGGGCTTGGTTTACGTCCTCAAACACATGCTTTTCCACGTGTTCCCCAAGCAGAAAGTCGGAGTCGCCGGGATCGGTAATGCGCACCCGGCGAAGCATCTGGCGCACGATGATTTCTATATGCTTGTCGTTAATCTTGACGCCCTGAAGTCGGTACACCTGCTGCACTTCATTGAGCAAATATTTGGCCAATTCCTTTTCTCCCAGCACGTTTAGCACATCGTGTGGATTGGGCGATCCGTCCATGAGGGGTTCGCCAGCCCGCACATAGTCGCCTTCATGAACACTGATGTGTTTGCCCTTGGGAATGAGGTACTCCCGAGGTTCGCCCACTTCCGGCGACACGATAACCTTGCGTTTCCCCTTGGCATCCTTGCCAAAGCTCACCACGCCCTCGATTTCCGTAATGACCGCATGCTCCTTGGGCTTTCGCATCTCAAAGAGCTCGGCCACTCGAGGCAAACCGCCCGTGATGTCCTTGGTTTTGGTGGTTTCTCGAGGAATTCGTGCCAGCACGTCTCCGGGAAAGACCGTATCGCCCTCGTTGACCATGAGAATGGCGCCCACGGGCATGTAGTATCGAGCGTGCCCACCGTCGCCCACGCGCGCTGTCTTGCCTTTTTCATCCTTGATGGAGATGCGAGGCCGCATATCCCCATCCCGCACTTCCACCACCACCTTGCTGGATTTGCCGGTCACGGCATCCAGCCTTTCCTGCATGGTCACCCCTTCGATGATGTCGCCGAATTTCACCGTGCCCTGCACGTCGGTAAGAATGGGAGTAAAATACGGGTCCCATTCGGCCAGTAGGGTTCCCGGCTCCACCTCTTGGCCTTCCCGCACCTTGAGCTTGGCCCCATAGACGATGATATAGCGCTCTCGCTCTCGACCCGTTTCACTGACGATGGCCACTTCCCCGTTACGGTTCATGACCACCAGGTCCCCTTCGCGGTTAAGCACCGTGTTCAGGTTGAGGAACTTGACCTGACCCGGATATCTATTTTGAATAGATGTCTGTTCGATGCGTTTGCTCGCCGTGCCGCCGATATGAAAGGTGCGCATGGTGAGCTGCGTGCCCGGTTCTCCAATGGACTGCGCGGCGATGATGCCGATGGCTTCCCCGAGCTGTACTCTCTTGCCGTGGGCCAGGTCCCGCCCGTAACAGGTGGCGCACACCCCACGACGGCTCTGGCAGGTGAGGATGGATCGAATGGGAACCTTTTCGATGCCGGCGTCTTCAATTTTCTTGACGCCTTCTTCGTCGATTTCTTCCCCCGCACGAATGAGAACGTCTCCCGTGACGGGGTCCACCACATCTTCCAAGGCCACGCGACCAAGGATTCTTTCACCCAGCCGCTGAATGATTTCCCCGGCTTCCAAGAGTGCCTCGGCCATGATGCCGTCCAAGGTGCCGCAGTCTTGCTCGGTGATGATGACATCCTGGGAAACGTCCACCAGGCGGCGGGTGAGGTAGCCCGAGTTGGCCGTCTTGAGGGCCGTGTCGGCCAGGCCTTTTCGCGCACCATGGGTGGAAATGAAGTACTGCAACACGGTCAACCCTTCACGGAAATTGGCCGTGATTGGGGTTTCGATGATTTCCCCTGAGGGCTTGGCCATCAGACCGCGCATGCCCGACAGCTGCCTCATCTGGTCCTTGCTGCCGCGCGCTCCAGAATCCGCCATCATGAAGATGGGATTGTAAGAAGTGGTCTGGGCTTTTTGCCCGTTAGGGCCTTCCACGATTTCCGTCTCGATTTCCTTCATCATTTCGGCGGCCACGCTGTCCGTGGCTTTGGCCCAAATGTCCACGACTTTGTTGTATTTCTCGCCGCCGGTAATCAACCCTTCATTGTACTGACGTTCGATTTCTCGAACTTCCTCAAAAGCTTTTTCGATGATTTCCGATTTTCGCGACGGCACGATCATGTCCTTGATGGCAATGGACAATCCCGATCGCGTCGCCTGGTCATAGCCCAAGTCTTTCAGGCGGTCCGCCAAAATCACGGTGGCCTTTTCACCGGCCCTGCGGTAGCTGAAGTCGATGAGCTCCAGGATAGCCTTTTTGGTCATGACTTTGTTGATCCGCTGAAAGATTTGGTCAAAGAGCGATGGATCTTCGGCCAAAGGCTCCTCCAAGATGCCGCTGATAGTTTCCCAAAGCAGCGCTCGGCCCACGGTGGTTTCCACCAGACGCCTCTGAAGACGAACCTTGATTCGAGCATGTAAATCCACCACTCCCGCATCGTAAGCGCAGCGCACCTCATCCACGCCACAGAAGATACGCCCTTCTCCCTTGGCAAAGGGTCTTTCGCGAGTCATGTAGTAGAGCCCAAGGACAATGTCCTGGGAGGGCACGATGATGGGGCCGCCATGCGCCGGGCTCAGGATGTTGTTGGTGGACATCATGAGCACGCGAGCTTCCGTTTGGGCCTCGATGGACAGCGGCACGTGCACCGCCATCTGGTCTCCGTCAAAGTCCGCGTTAAATGCCGTGCAAACGAGCGGGTGCAACTGAATAGCCTTGCCTTCGATCAAGATGGGTTCAAAGGCCTGAATGCCCAAGCGATGTAAGGTGGGAGCGCGGTTGAGCAGGACGGGAAACTCCCGGACCACCTCGTCAAGGGCGTCCCACACTTCCGGGGTTTCCTTTTCCACCATCTTTTTGGCCGCTTTGATGGTCCCTACATGACCCTTTTCTTCCAACTTGTTGTAGACAAAGGGCTTAAAGAGCTCGAGGGCCATCTTTTTCGGCAAGCCACACTGGTGAAGCCTAAGGTTCGGCCCAACCACGATGACCGTGCGGCCCGAATAGTCCACGCGCTTGCCCAGAAGGTTCTGCCGAAAGCGGCCTTGCTTGCCCTTGAGCATGTCGCTCAGGGACTTGAGCGGTCTCTTGTTGGCTCCGGTGATGGTCTTGCCGCGCCGCCCGTTGTCAAAAAGCACATCCACGGCTTCCTGCAGCATGCGCTTTTCGTTGCGAATGATGATGTCGGGCGCATTGAGGTCCATGAGCCTTTTGAGGCGGTTGTTGCGATTGATCACTCGTCGGTACAGGTCGTTCAGGTCACTGGTGGCAAACCGGCCTCCATCCAGCGGCACCAGAGGACGCAGGTCCGGAGGCAGCACCGGAATGACGTTCATAATCGTCCATTCCGGCTGATTGTCGGAGTCCTTGAAGGCTTCAATGACTTTTAGGCGCTTGGCCAGTTTCTTACGCTTGGCCACAGAAGAGGTTTCCATCATTTCGGTGCGCAACTCTTGCGCCAACGCCGGGAGGTCCAATTCGGCCAGTAGTTCCCGAATGGCTTCGGCCCCGATACCTGCACGAAAACCCGCGCCATGCTCACGGACCAGGTTCCGATATTTTTCCTCGCTGAGCAGATCATATTTCTTGAGCCCCGGAACCTCTCCGGCATCCAGGACAATGTAGGAGTCGAAATAGAGGACCTTTTCCAGGTCCCGCATGGTCAGGTCCAGCAGATTGCCGATCTTGCTGGGCAGGCTGCGCAAAAACCAAATGTGGGCGACCGGGGCGGCCAATTCAATGTGCCCCATGCGCTCACGACGAACCTTGGACTGAATGACCTCCACACCGCACTTTTCACAGACCACGCCGCGGTGCTTCATTCTCTTGTATTTGCCGCAGTTACACTCGTAGTCCTTGGTCGGGCCGAATATCCTAGCGCAGAACAGCCCGTCCCGTTCCGGCTTGAATGTGCGGTAATTGATAGTTTCCGGTTTCTTCACTTCGCCGTAGGACCATTCGCGAATCTTGTCCGGAGACGCCAACATGATCTTCACGGCATCGAAGTGCAAAGGGTCAGTGGGATTCATGAAGTAAGGATACAACTCTTTCAAGGGTTCCTCCTTGTGCGTCGTGCTTCGGGCTTGAGCCGACGCGAATCTATTCTCCCTCACCTTCCTCTTCGCTAAGCAACTGCACGTCCAGGGCGAGGGCTTGGAGTTCCTTGACAAGGACATTAAAGGACTCCGGTAATCCGGCGTCCAAGGTGTTGTCCCCCTTAACGATCTTTTCGTACATGCGTGTACGGCCTACCAGATCGTCCGATTTCACGGTCAAGAACTCCTGCAGGGCGTAGGCTGCCCCATACGCTTCCATGGCCCACACTTCCATCTCGCCCAGTCTCTGGCCGCCAAACTGGGCTTTGCCCCCCAGGGGCTGCTGGGTTACCAAGGAGTAGGGTCCGATGGATCGGGCGTGGATCTTGTCGTCCACCAAGTGGTGAAGCTTGAGCATGTACATGATGCCCACCGTGACCGGTTGATCAAAGGGTTCGCCGGTGCGTCCGTCATAAAGAATGGTCTGGCCTGTTTCAGGAAGTCCCGCTTCTTTGAGGAAATCGCGAATCTCGGCTTCTTCGGCGCCGTCAAAAACCGGGGACGCCACGTGCAGCCCTTCCCTCAGATGAGGCACAAGCGCCTCCAGATCTGTGGGTTCCGCCTCCTTGAAGAACTTGTCAAATTCCAAATGATTGTAAATGCGCCGCAGCTTTTCCTCCAGCGTCTCCTTTTCCTTGTGGGCTTCGATAAGTCGCGCCAACTGCTCGCCCAAACCCTTGGCCGCCCATCCCAGATGCGTTTCCATAACCTGGCCCACATTCATTCGAGACGGCACGCCCAGGGGATTGAGCACGATGTCCACGGGCGTCCCATCAGCAAAGTAAGGCATGTCTTCCATGGGAAGAATCCTGGACACCACGCCCTTATTGCCGTGACGACCCGCCATCTTGTCACCCACCTGCAGTTTGCGTTTGACGGCGACATACACCTTGACCATCTTGATGACACCAGGCGGTAGCTCGTCGCCTTTTCTGAGCTTATTGATCTTTTCCTCAAACAGAGACTGCACCAGCTCCACCTGTTCTCGATAATGCTCGGTGATGCGCTCGACTTCCATGGTGAGAGTCGGGTCTTCCGCAGCCTGCAATTGGTTCCAAAGCCGACTGGGCAGATTCAACAGGACCTCATCGGTGATGGGATCGCCTTTTTTCACGTATATCTTTTTGCCGTCTTTAATAATGTTGGCGCAGGTTTTTCCCGCAAAAAGAGCGGCAATGCGCTTGGCCACACTCTTTCGAATGATCTCCAGCTCGTCGCGCTGATCCTTTTCCAGACGCGCAATCTCTTCATCTTCAATCATGCGTGTGCGCTCATCCTTGTCCACGCCCTTGCGGGAAAAAACCTTGGCATCAATGACGATGCCTTCCACCCCCGGAGGCACCCTCAAGGAGGTGTCTTTGACGTCGCTCGCCTTTTCTCCAAAGATGGCCCGTAAAAGTTTCTCTTCGGGGGTGAGCTGGCTTTCGCCTTTAGGCGTCACCTTGCCCACGAGAATGTCATTGTGGCGAATGTAGGCGCCGATGCGCACGATGCCGCTTTCGTCCAGGTTTTTGAGCGCTTCTTCGCCCACGTTGGGAATGTCCCGCGTGATTTCTTCCTTGCCCAGTTTCGTGTCTCGAGCCAGGACTTCAAACTCTTCGATGTGGATCGACGTGAACACATCGTCTCGAACGATGCGCTCGCTAACCAGAATGGAGTCTTCAAAATTGTAGCCGCCCCAACTCATGAAGGCGATCAAGACATTGCGGCCTAACGCCAACTCGCCGTGATCCGTGGAGGCGCCGTCCGCGATGATCTGCCCTTTGCGCACGGTCTGTCCGGCGCGCACCAGGGGTTTTTGGTTCAGGCACGTGTTTTGGTTAGATCGCTTAAACTTGATAAGCTTGTAAATATCTACGCCGCTGTCTCGGCTACTTTCCGTTTCCGCGGCTCGCACCACGATGCGGCTGGCATCCACGTACTCCACAACACCGTCCCTTTTGGCCACAATGACCACGCCGCTGTCTCGAGCCACAATGCGTTCCATGCCCGTGCCCACCAGAGGGGCTCGCGTCTGAATAAGCGGCACGGCCTGGCGTTGCATATTGGATCCCATGAGGGCACGGTTGGCGTCGTCGTGTTCCAGAAAAGGAATGAGGGAGGCGGAGACGCTCACCAGTTGGTTAGGTGACACGTCCATGTAGCGAATCTCTTCCGGAGGCACCAGCATGAATTCACCGGCCACCCGCGCCGACACCTCATCACGCACAAATCGCCCTTCGTCATCCAGGGGCGCGTTGGCCTGGGCGATGGGGTAGTCCTTTTCTTCCATAGCCGTGAGGTACACCACCTCTTTGCCGACGGTTTTGTTCTCCACCTTACGATACGGCGTTTCAATGAACCCGTAGGGATTCACGCGAGCATAGGTGGACAGCGAAACAATCAGTCCGATGTTGGGACCTTCCGGTGTCTCAATGGGGCAGATGCGGCCGTAGTGCGTCGGATGCACGTCTCGTACTTCAAAGCCCGCCCTTTCCCGCGTCAGGCCTCCCGGCCCCAAGGCGCTCAACCGCCTCTTGTGCGTGACCTCCGAAAGAGGATTGGTCTGATCCATGAACTGAGACAACTGGCTGGTACCGAAAAACTCCTTGACCACCGCCGAGACAGGTTTGGCATTGATCAAGTCGTGGGGCATGAGGGCTTCGATCTCTTGTAAGCTCATCCGCTCTTTGATCGCCCGCTCCATGCGCACCAACCCGATGCGGTATTGGTTTTCCAGCAATTCTCCTACCGCGCGCACCCTGCGGTTGCCCAGGTTGTCAATGTCGTCCACCGGGCCTTGGGTTTCCTTGAGGTGAATGAGGCGCCGCACGGCTTCCAGAATATCTTCTCGCGTGAGGGTTCGCTGTTCCAGGGGACAGTTGAGTCCAAGCTGATGGTTCAACTTGAGGCGCCCCACCTCGGAAAGATCGTACTGCTCCGGATTAAAAAAGAGATTATTAAAGAATTCGGTAACCACCTCTTCAGTGGGCGGATTGCTGGGGCGCAGCTTGCGATAGATTTCGATGAGAGCATCTTTGCGGCTCGTCACCTTATCCTGCAGCAGCGTGTTTCGAAACGCCGGGCTCACATCCTGGCCCTGCAGGTGCAAGATCTCCAACTCCTGGATGCCTTTTTCCAAGAACAAATCAAGATGAGCTGGTGTGATCTCTTCGTTGCACTCGGCAATGATTTCCCCGGTGCTGTAGTCGATGACGTCATGGGCCAGAACCTGGCCGACAATCTCCTCGGTCTTCATGGGCAACCGCTTGATGCCCAGCTCTTCCAATTTTTTCAAAAGCTGCTTGCCAAGCTTTCGGTTTTTCTTGGCAATCAGTTCTCCGGTAACCGGATGGACGATGTCTTCGGGCGCTCTGGTGCCAACCAGCGTCTCTTTGTTCAGTTCCTTTTCCGCGTTCTCCTGGTCGATCAAGAAGACCTTTTCGGTGCGATAAAAATAGTTGAGCAGTTCCTCGGTGGCGTAGCCCAAAGCCTTTAAGAAAACGGTGGCAGGAAGTTTTCGACGTCTGTCAATGCGCACGTAGAGAATGTCCTTGGGGTCGAATTCAAAATCTAGCCAGGAACCCCTCAAAGGAATGACGCGAGCCGAATACAGAATCTTGCCGCTGGAATGGGTCTTGCCGCGATCGTGGTCAAAATAGATTCCCGGCGATCGATGCAGCTGGCTGACGATGACCCGCTCGGTCCCGTTGATAATGAAGGTGCCGTTTTCCGTCATCATGGGCAGGGTGCCAAAATAGATTTCCTGCTCCTTGATGTCCCGAATGGACCGATGCCCCGTTTCCTTGTCCACGTCAAAGACCGCCAGACGCACCACGATCTTCAGGGGCGCCTCGTAGGTCATGCCGCGGGCCAGACACTCCTCCACGTCATACTTGATTTCACCGAAGCTGTACTGAGCAAACTGAAGCGAGGCCGTTTGACTGAAATCCTCGATGGGAAAAACGCTTTCAAAGACTTCTTGAAGGCCTTTTCTTACCCGCTGATCGGGAGGCACGTCCATCTGAAGAAAGCCGGCATAGGACTCTTTCTGCATTTGGATTAAGTTCGGGATGTCCACGATTTTTTTGATCTTCCCGAAACTCTTTCGCACCCGATACTCTTGGCTTAGAGCAGTTGCCATGACATCTCCTGCCACTCTTAAGAAGTATCGTCGCCTTGAGGTCAAAAGGGCGACAAAGCCACCTCGATTCCGCCTACGGCGAAACCTTTGGTGGCACCGACATGCATAAAGGCAAAAATCGGAAGCCCCTTCCTAAGGGGACTTCCGACACACCGCAAGCCAGGGGCTTGCCTTATTTGATTTCCACGGTAGCTCCGGCTTCCGTGAGCTTCTTGGCGATCTCCTCGGCTTCAGCCTTGGGAATGCCTTCCTTGACCACGCCGGGAAGGTTTTCCACCAGGTCTTTGGCTTCCTTAAGCCCGAGGCTGGTCAGCGCGCGCACTTCCTTAATGACGTTGATCTTCTTGTCACCTACCGCGGTGATGACCACGTCAAACTCGGTCTTTTCCTCCACCGGGGCCGCTTCGGCACCGGGCGCTGCCGCCACAGCCGCCACTGCCATCGGCGCGGCCGCACTCACACCGAATCGATCTTCCAACTCCTTTACCAGCTGGCTCAGTTCCAGCACGGTCATGTTTTCAATAAACTTGATGACATCTTCCTTGGTGACTTCCGACATGCTTCCGATCCTCCTTGCGTCCTATGCGTTTTCTTTTTCCCGTTGAATGGCAGCCAGCACGCCCACAAAGGCCCGCGGAACACCGCCGAGCACGCGCACCAAAGCTGTGGGGACAGCATGCAGGGTTCCCAGCAATTTGGCCAGGAGTTCTTCGCGGGAAGGCAGGTCCGCCAGAGCCAGCACGTCTTGTACGGTGAGCTCACGGGTGCCCAACACGCCGCCTTTCACTTGGAACTTGTCGTTGGTCTTGCCAAAGGCTTTGAGAATCTTGGCCGACACGGTGGGATCGTCGTAGGCAATGGCCACCGCGTTAGTCCCTTGCAGCAAGGGTTCCAGCACTTCTGCTCCCGTGCCTTTGGCGGCGATGCGCATCAGCGTGTTCTTGACCACCTTGAACTCCACACCCTGCTGGGCCAAGTTGTCCCGAAGCTCGGTGATCTCGGCCACACTCAGACCCCTGAAATCCGTGAGAATCGCGGCGGTGGCTCGCTGCAGTTTTTCGTGCAGCTCGGCGACCAACTGTTCTTTCTTGACCCTATCCAAGCTCTCTCATCCCTCCTTTCCTCTGCCGGCGTGCTTTCTTCAAACGCATGGTCCGCATGGGGCGATCCCGTTGGTCTTTTCACCACCTCGGTAGGTCCCGCTCGGCGGCGCCAGAATTACCGAGCGGATTTAAACACCTTCCCGATGTACCTACGGTCTCAGATGCGTGAAAGCACCCAACGGCAGTTACTTTAATGGTCTTTGTTCCCAGACTTTAGCCCACGATGGTTTTCACGGCCAAGGGGTCGATGCGAATGCCCGGTCCCATGGTGGTGGAAATGGCAATGCCTCGCAGATAGGTCCCTTTGGCGGCCGCGGGCTTGAGTCGAATCAGGGTGTCGATGAATGTGGAAATGTTTTGCATGAGTTTTTCCGGGCCAAAGGACACCTTGCCCATGGGGGCGTGAACGATACCGGTCTTTTCCACGCGAAAATCCACCTTGCCCGCCTTGATTTCCTGGACCGCCTTGGCCACGTCAAACGTGACCGTGCCCAGCTTGGCGTTGGGCATCAGACCTCGAGGGCCAAGGATCTTTCCGATCTTGCCCACCTGCCCCATCATGTCCGGCGTGGCCACAGCCTTGTCGAACTCCAACCAGCCTTCCTTGATCTTTTCGATGAGTTCTTCACCGCCCGCCACATCGGCTCCGGCGTCCAACGCCTCCTTGACCTTTTCTCCCTTGGCAAAGACGACCACGCGCACCACTTTCCCGAGGCCGTTGGGAAGCACCACGGTGCCACGAACCATCTGGTCCGCATGTCGGGGATCAACCCCCAACCTCACGGCAATGTCCAGCGTCTCATCAAAGGACGCGTAGGCGCACTGAAGGGCAAGATTGAGGCCTTCTTCGAATGTATAGCGCTTTGTTCGATCCACTTTCTCCAGCGCAGCGCGATATTTTTTCCCTCGCTTCGGCATTTCCTTCTCTCCAACCGACGCATACTGTCGCCGTGCACGGGCGACAGCCCACAGATTATTCGATGACGATCCCCATGCTGCGAGCCGTACCCTCAATGGTGCGAATGGCCGCCGCCAGGTCTCGAGCATTGAGATCGGGCATTTTGAGCTTGGCGATTTCCTCCACCTGTGCCTTGGTCACCTTGCCCACTTTTTCGCGGTTGGGCTCGCTGGAGCCCTTGGCGATCTTGGCCGCCTTTTTCAGGAGCACCGAGGCGGGAGGCGTCTTGGTGATAAACGTAAAAGACCGATCGCCATAGACCGTAATGATCACAGGAATGATCATGCCTTCCTGGCCCTGGGTTTTGGCATTGAATGCCTTGCAGAATTCCATGATATTCACGCCATGCTGACCCAAGGCTGGCCCCACAGGCGGGGACGGATTGGCCTGCCCCGCGGGAATCTGCAATTTGATATTTGCAATGACCTTTTTTGCCATCTGAACTCAACTCCCCTATACTCTTGACCCCTTGCTTCGTTGCCGAGCCTCACGCGAACCCCGCGGCTCAAGCGAGCGCCAAAGGCCTACAGGCGGTTCACCTGCACAAAATCCAATTCCACCGGGGTGGAGCGGCCGAAAATGGTGACCAGCACGCGCACCTTGCCTTTTTCAGGAATCACCTGGTCCACCACGCCATGAAAACTGGCAAACGGTCCGTCCACCACGCGGACTTCGTCGCCTTTTTCAAACTGGTACTTGGGTCGAGGCCTTAGCACCCCTTCTTCCATCTGTTGAAGGATGGCCTGGGCTTCCTCTTCGGTCAACGGGATGGGCTTTTCTTGGCTACCAATAAAGCCGGTTACTTTCGGTGTGTGGCGCACCAGATGCCAGGTTTCGTCATTGAGTTCCATCTGGACCAGAATATAGCCGGGATAGAACTTTCGCGAAGAAGAGCGGCGTTCACCCTTGACCAGTTCCACCACCTTTTCGGTGGGCACAAGAATCTGGCCAAAATACTCGGCCTTGCCCGCAGCCTTGATGCGCTCTTCTAAACTCGCCTTAACCTTTTGTTCAAACCCGGAATAGGTATGAACAATGTACCACTGCTTTGCCACGCCTTTTCTCCCATTCCCGCAGCGCCTCGATCCTGCCTAAGGTTCGGCGTCTTAGCCAATGAGAAACTTCACAAAATGGGCCAGTAAGAAATCCACAAAGCCCAAATAGATCCCGCAAAGGATCACAATAATCACAACCACGGACGTAGAACCGATGGTTTCCTTACGGGACGGCCAAACCACCTTGCGCAGTTCATAGACCACTTCGCGTAGGTAGGTTTGAACACGCATCCAAAGGCTCGGCTCGGCGGGCCCGGCCTTGCGCGGCGCCTTCTTCTTGAGAGAGCCCGAACCCTTGGCTTCCCCGGAGCCGCCCTTTGCTTTTTTTTCCGGGACTTTCTTATAGGTTTCCAAACTTTGCCCACCTTCGTCCACGCCGCGTTTCACTCTGTGCGCCTTCATTTTTTTGGCTTCGTTCACCTGGTTTCCTTATGAACCGTATGAGCGTTACAGAATTTACAGTACTTGCGAAAACTTAGACGATCCGGGGTTGTCTTTTTGTTTTTCGTGGTCGTGTAGTTGCGCTGCTTACATTCCTGGCACGCCAAAGTGACCAATACTCGCATCGTCCTTCACCTTTTCTTTTGGCAAAGCCCAGGCGGGCTCCGTCCCTACTCGATGATGTCGGTGACCACGCCGGCGCCCACGGTGCGTCCGCCTTCGCGAATCGCAAACCGAAGCTCCTTCTCCAAAGCCACCGGAGCAATCAAATGCACTTCCATGTTCACGTTGTCCCCAGGCATCACCATCTCCACGCCCTCAGGCAACGTCACCACTCCCGTCACATCCGTCGTGCGAAAATAAAACTGCGGCCGATACCCAGGGAAAAACGGCGTGTGCCGCCCCCCTTCCTCCTTCTTCAATACGTACACCTCTGCCTTGAACTTCGTGTGCGGCGTGATGCTCCCAGGCTTCGCCACAACCTGGCCACGCTCCACCTCGTCCCGCTTGATCCCGCGAAGCAACACCCCAATGTTGTCCCCCGCTTCCCCGCGATCCAAGGTCTTGCGAAACATCTCCACACCCGTACACACCGTCTTCATCGTCGGCCGAAATCCCACAATCTCCACTTCATCGCCCACCGAAATCACCCCGCGCTCCACGCGACCCGTCACCACCGTCCCTCGGCCGCTAATGGAAAACACATCCTCAATGGGCATCAAAAACGGCTTGTCAATATCCCGCACCGGATCCGGTATGTAATTGTCCACCGCTTCCAACAATTCAAATATCGGCGCCGCATCCGGACCCGATGGATCATCACACTCCAACGCCTTCAACGCCGACCCCTTGATGATCGGCACATCATCCCCAGGAAACCCATACTTGCTCAACAACTCCCGAAGCTCCAACTCCACCAACTCAATCAGCTCCGGATCATCCACCATGTCCACCTTGTTCAAAAACACCACCATGTTCGGCACACCCACCTGACGCGCCAACAAAATGTGCTCCCGTGTCTGCGGCATCGGACCATCATCGGCCGCCACCACCAAAATGGCCCCGTCCATCTGCGCCGCACCCGTGATCATGTTCTTGATGTAGTCCGCATGCCCCGGACAATCCACATGCGCATAATGCCGCTTTTCCGTCTCATACTCCACATGCGCCGTCGCTATCGTGATCCCTCGCTCCCGCTCCTCCGGCGCCTTGTCAATCGCATCAAACGGCACAAACTCCGCCTTCCCACGAAGCGATAACTGCTTCGTAATCGCCGCCGTCAACGTCGTCTTCCCATGGTCTATGTGACCAATCGTCCCAACATTCACGTGCGGCTTCGTCCGCTCAAACTTCTTCTTCCCCATCGCACTTCCTCCTCACGTCAAAAGTCGGTCTTCGTCCCGGACCCTCCGGTCCTCAAAGCCTCAACGGCGGTACGCGTCATCCGGACGGTGCGGAGTCTGTGGCAGAAGGCGCCCCCCTGATGGCTTCTAAAAAAAATGGAGCCCACGACCGGGCTCGAACCGGTGAACCTCTTCCTTACCAAGGAAGTGCTCTACCTCCTGAGCTACGTGGGCTCACACCCTAAAGGGGGCGGACATGCAAGACGGGATTGTGCTCGACGATGACATGCAGTTCGAACGACAATGGCCCGCTTCGGCTGCCACTATCTCCTACATGCTTAGGGTGATGGTGGAGAGGGGAGGATTCGAACCTCCGAAGGCTTCGCCGGCAGATTTACAGTCTGCTCCCTTTGACCACTCGGGAACCTCTCCCCAATCAAACCGCCTTCCCGCTTATCAACCCGGGTGCGAGAGCAGCCCTCCCTATCACAGAGCACAGCCGAAGGCAAGCGAAAAGTGCACCGGGTTCACCGGGACAGTGGAGCTGGCGATGGGATTCGAACCCGCAACCTGCTGATTACAAATCAGCTGCTCTACCGTTGAGCTACGCCAGCCCGATTCAATGTATTGCTCTTAACACATTATCCGCGGCATCGTCAACAGCCCGCTGGGCAGCTTTCCATCGTCGCATCATTTTATCTCAAGCGGGTTTCCTTGGGCAGGAATTTTCGCCCCGCTTGGAATGATCCAAGACCCTGCGGACTTTTAACCACATTGTGGAGGACTCGCTTTTGGACTATGATTCAGTTGCAGAGGGGCTTTTCGAAAAAAGCTCATCAGCTTTTGAGTGGTCTTTGTGAAAAACAACCATGGCTCACGCCTATGCACGCTATTTTAGGGAGAGGCCCTTCACTGCGGCAATGAAAAAACCCTTTGCGGAGGCGCTCATGCACGACGACGCATCGCCGGCGCTTTGGAAACTTTGGAGTATTGTCTCCGTAGGGATTTTAGCCATCTCCAGTGCGTCCATTCTCATACGACTTGCCGAGGCGCCTTCTCTGGCCATCGCCGCTTATCGCGTAAGCCTTGCCGCCTCGTGCGTGGCTCCGTGGGCGCTCGGCCGTTTTTCAAAACCCAAGACCACCTTTGTCATTCCATGGAAGGCCGTTGTGGTTTCCGGGTGTTTTCTCGCCTTGCACTTCGCTTTCTGGATTGAATCCTTGAAAAGGACTACTGTGGCCAGTTCCGTGACCTTGGTTAGCACAAGCCCGGTTTACACCGCCGTTTTTTCGTCCCTTTTATTAAGGGAACGCATCGGCCTCTTGATGTGGACGGCCATCACCACATGCGTCATCGGAAGCGCTGTGGTGGCCGGTCTGGATTTTCGCCTGGATGCCGACGCTCTCCTTGGAGACTTGCTCGCCCTTCTGGGTGGCGTCATGGCTTCCGGGTATTTTCTTGCCGGGCGCTATGCCAGAGCCACCTTGCCCCTTTCCCTCTATATCTCATTAAGCTATGGGATTGCGGGCGCCGTGCTTGTCGTCCTGTGCCTAATTAGCCAGATCCCCTTGGTCGGCTTTTCCCCAAAAACCTACGTCATCCTTGTTCTTCTCGCAGCCGTTCCTCAAATGATCGGCCACACGAGCCTCAACTGGGCTCTGAAGCATGTGACCGCCACGGCGGTGGCCGTGCTGACTCTAGGAGAACCTCTAGGAGCGTCCATCTTGGCCTTTTTTGTTTTCCGTGAGACGGTCTCCCTACCCACCGCCTTGGGGCTCGCTCTCTTGGCGGCAGGCATCGTGGCCAGCGGCTTTGCCGCCTCCAGGCGCTCAACCAAAGCTCCCCGCTCCTCGCCACCCTAATGGGCACACGCTCTCAAAGACCGGGCTTTCCCGGGGCTCGCCATCCATGTCGCGTCTTCGAAAAGACCCATCCCATCGGTTGCCTCATTTTTCGCCGGGCTCGCCGTGCAGAAAACCGGAAAACCGTTTGGGGTATGATGGTTTCGTAAGGCTTCATTCCGGGTTTCTTCGTTGACACTGTGGCGGAAAACCGCTAGTTTTCGCCCGTCATCATGGCTGAAACAGAGGAAAAAAACCTACCTCTTGCGAAGTGGAGTGGCTCATGTTTGTTCTCAGCAATCTTCTTCTGGCCGTGGCCGA
Source organism: Desulfosoma caldarium (assembly GCF_003751385.1). Lineage (NCBI taxonomy): Bacteria > Pseudomonadati > Thermodesulfobacteriota > Syntrophobacteria > Syntrophobacterales > Syntrophobacteraceae > Desulfosoma > Desulfosoma caldarium. The sequence continues at coordinate 318,896 of NZ_RJVA01000010.1, forward strand.
GGTGTTGAATATCGTCTTAACCGTTTACATGTGGATCATCATTGCTCGTGCCATCCTCTCCTGGGTCAATCCCGACCCGTACAATCCCATTGTTCGCTTCCTTCACGGCGCAACGGAACCTGTCCTTTACGCTATTCGGCGGCGCATCCCCGCCTTTTTCGGGGGCATCGATTTGACTCCCATGATCGTCATTCTGGCGGTCCTTTTCCTTCAGAGGTTTCTTGTTTCATCGCTTCGTGAATTGGCATTGGTCTTAAGGGCCTAAGTTTTGTCGGCGTTCGGAAAGACGAAGTGAGGGCCTATGGAACGGACGTTCGGTGAATCTTTCAAACGACGGTTTCGTCTCTCCTGGAGAGGCTACAATACTCGAGAGGTGGATGTCTTTCTTGACGAAGTGATGGCCGATCTGAACAAGTTGAAGGCGCACAACGCCGCTTTGCAACGTGAAGTGCAAGATCTAGCCAAAGAAGTTTCAGAACATCGGGAGCGGGAAAAAGCCATTCGCAACGTCCTTACCAGCGTACAAAAAGCTTCCGAAATCATGAAAGCCAATGCGGAAAAAGAAGCTAAACTGATCATCGCCGACGCGGAACTTCGTGCAGAAAAAATCCTTCAAAGCGCCCATCAACGCCTTGCCGAGCTCCATCGCGACATTAACGAACTCAAGCGCCAGCGCATTCAACTGGAGGCCAAGTTGCGATCCACCATCGAGACGTACCGGCAGCTTCTGGAAGCGCAGCGAGAGGACGAACCGGCTGAAGAGGGCCTGGATACCAAAGTGGCGTTGCTCAATCGCTAACGGGGGGATGTGAAAATGCCTATCAACCAAGAGCTCCTGGAAATCCTCGTGTGCCCTCGATGCAAAGGCAAGATTCGACTAACGGATGACCAGGATGGCTTGGTGTGCGACCGATGTCGGCTACTCTATGAAATTCGCGATGGCATTCCCATCATGCTTCTCGAGGAAGCCAAGCCATTGGCTTGAGCGAGGCATTCCCGGATCCATGGCCACCAAAGCCTGCTCACGCACCCATCGCTTTCACCGACTTCTTCAAGGGTTGGACCGTTTCTCTCAATGCACCGTTCTCGTGCTTGGGGATCTCATGCTGGACGTCTTCCTCTGGGGGCATGTGCGCCGTATCTCTCCGGAAGCCCCTGTTCCGGTGGTGGAAGTTCGTGCAGAAACCCACGTTTTGGGAGGCGCGGCCAATGTGGTGCACAACATCGTGACCATGGGCGGAAACGCCCGCGTGGTGGGCGTGGTAGGCAACGATGCCTACGGCCGGGAAGTCCGCGATCTCCTGCAAAAGGCTCAGGTTCCTTGCCATGGCTTGGTCATCGTTCAGGACCGGCCCACCACCGTCAAGACGCGGGTCATTGCGCAGCACCAGCAGGTGGTGCGCGTGGATCGAGAGGACACTCGTCCCTACGACTCCGAAGGGCTTCGTGCCATTCTTCATGCGGTGGAAGCGGAGGTCCGCGACGTGGATGCGGTGGTAGTGTCCGACTACGCCAAGGGAGTGGTTTCTCTCGAGGTCATGGACGCGGTGCGAGCTCTGGCGCAGCTCTACGGCATTCCGGTCTTTGTGGATCCGAAGGTGCCTCACGCCCCATTCTATCACCATGTCACCCTGGTGACTCCTAACACCGCGGAAGCCTTGGCCATGGCGGGAATGATCGAATGCGACGACGCTTCTTTGGAAACGGCAGGGCGCCTCCTTTTGGAAAAGCTTCAATGCCAGCACGTGCTCATCACCCGAGGCCCCGAGGGCATGAGTCTTTTTGGAGCGGGAACGCCATCCGTACACATTCCCACGGTGGCCAAGAAAGTCTTTGATGTCACGGGGGCCGGGGATACCGTCATTGCGGCCATGGCCTTGGCCACCGCCGCGGGGCTGGACATGCGGGATGCCGCGCTGCTCGCCAATACGGCCGCAGGCATTGTGGTGGGGGAAGTGGGGACAGCCGCCGTGGAACAGACTCGGCTTCGCGCAGCTCTTCAGAACAGCGGAGGCTGCGAAGAATGAGTGTGCCCAAGGTTTTTGAGCCCTGCAAACTGGTCTTTGGGCTTCTTTATCGTCGGCATGATGACAAGACCCACGTGCTGTCTGCTTTAACCGAGCTCTTTGGCCCCTTGGATGCCGTCACGCAGCCTCAAAATTTCACCTTCACACGGTTCTATGACAAGGAAATGGGCTCGGGCCTCCTTCGCGTGTTTGGAAGTTTCGATGAACTGGTGGATCCCGAACGCCTTGCTGAAATCAAGCACCGCACAAATCTTTTGGAGCAGAGCTGGGCTCAAGACGGACGTCGCACCATCAACGTGGATCCCGGTCTTTTGAGTGAAGAACGCCTGGTTTTGGCCACCGGAAAAAACGCCGCGCATCGAATCCCCCTTCGCAACGGCATTTATGGAGACTTGAGTCTTCTTTATCGCCACGGAGCCTATCGTCCGCTTCCCTGGACCTACCCGGACTACGCTCAGGACGACACGCGCCGATTTTTCGGGCTTCTTCGGGGCCTTCTCATGGCTCGCCGAAGCGGACGTCCACCCCGCCCACCTCAGAGCTTTAAGGAGATGCCCTTGTGATTCGCAGCATGACCGGATACGCCCGCGCCGTCGCGGACAACGGGATCTATCAAGCCGTCGTGGAACTGCGCAGCGTCAACGGAAAGCACCTGGATTTGTTCATTCGCCTTCCCAAGGAACGTTTGGACTTGGACGAGGTGGTTCGAGAAGCCCTGCGCAAGAAGCTGCGACGAGGGCGCGTGGACTGCTATGTGACCATCGAACCCTTGGTTTCATCGCTTCGAGCGGCACGCATTCATTTTCAGACGGCACGGGCTTACTGGGACGTTCTTTACCAGCTTCATCTCAGACTTCCCGGCTCGGATCCTCCCAAGCTGGAACACCTTCTCAAACTGCCCGGTATCTGGGAAACGGACACCACCTTGCCGGAAGCCGAAGAGGTCCGTCATCTCGTGGCTGAAGCCACCGAACAGGCTCTGAATAATCTCCTGGAAGCCCGCGCCGTGGAAGGGCATGCCCTGTCCCGCGATATTTTGCAGAGCCTTCGGGAACTGCAGCAGGACCGTGTTCTGGTGGAGGAACGCTCCCAAGTGATTGCGGAGGAATTGCAAGGTAAACTCCACGCCAAGATGCAAGAAATTATGGCCGCTCTTCAAGGCACCGTGGATGAAAATCGCCTGCTTCAAGAACTAGCCTACCAGTTGGACCGAACGGCCATTAACGAAGAACTGGTACGGCTTAAAAGCCATCTTGACCAGATGATTGGCTGGATTACCGCAGAGGAAGCGGTGGAAGGGCGTCGGCTGGATTTCATGGCGCAAGAGCTTTTACGGGAGGTCAACACGATTGGGTCGAAAACGTCCGACCTGATCGTGACACAAGCCGTGGTTCGCATGAAAAACGCCATTGGAAAGATCAAGGAACAGATTCAAAACATCGAATGAGGCAGACTATGGACATTAAGCTGCTTAATATCGGGTTTGGCAACACCGTGGTGGCCAACCGCATTGTGGCCATCGTGTCGCCCAGTTCAGCGCCCATGAAACGACTTAAGGAAGACGCCAAACAAGCCAACAAGCTTATTGACGCCACCATGGGGCGTCGCACGCGCGCCATTATTATCACGGACAGTGACCATGTGATTTTGTCCGGAGTTCAAGCGGAAACCATCGCCCAAAGGCTTTTGCACGACCAAGGGCAAAAGGATGGACCGACGTCCAAGAGCGGAAAATGATATGGCGCCAGACCTTCGCGGGCACGTGTTTATTCTTTCGGCACCGTCGGGCGTGGGCAAGAGCACCATCGTCAAGGCCGTTTTGGCTCAGGACCGACGTCTTCGCTTTTCGGTTTCCTGCACCACGCGCCCACCGCGCCCCGGGGAAATCCATGGCGTCGACTATGACTTCTTATCCCACCAAGCTTTCGAAAAGGGCATCGAAGAAGGGAGATTTCTCGAATGGGCCAAGGTCTACGGAAACTATTACGGAACCGACCGGCACCGCGTCCAAGCTTGGCTCGCTCAAGGCCTGGATGTCCTGCTGGAAATCGACGTTCAGGGGGCTCGAAAGGTCCGGGCCACCGTCCCTGAATCCACAACGCTCTTCATTCTACCCCCTTCCATGGACGCCTTGGCCGAGCGGCTGCGCCGCCGTGCCACGGATGCAGAGGAAGTGATTCGACGGCGCTTGAAGGCGGCTCAGGAGGAAATTCGGGAAGCTCCCTGGTACGATTACATCATCGTGAACGATGTGCTGGAGGAGGCCGTGGCCGATGTGGTGGCGATCATTCGCGCCTCCCGTTGCGCCCGTCTTCGCGCTCACGGCGTCCTGGCGCCTTTTTTGGCGTTTTTTTAATCTCCTGCCATGGCATGAATCATGGCGAAAAATCTCTCAAAAAACCGCCGCCCTCGGGTAAAACCTTCGCGAGACGTCGGCGAAGAGGCCTTGTGGATCTACGGCGTCAATCCCGTGTGGGAGTGCTTGAAGGCGCACCCGAAAGACGTCATGGAAATTTACTGCAGCCGTGATGATCCACGGGCTCAAGTCGTCCTTCAATTGGCTCAAGCCCATAACATTCCGGTGTCTGTCATGGAACGCCGCGACCTTTCCAATCTCCTTGGCCATGGGCACCACCAGGGGTTGGCGGCACGGCTCAAAACTTTTCGTTACGAGGCCTTGGAAACCCTCCTCACACGTTTAGAAGCGCACAAGCGGCCCCTTCTCGTGCTGGACGGCCTTCAAGATCCGCACAATTTGGGCGCCATTGTGCGCAGCGCCTGCTTTCTAGGAGCTCACGCCGTGATCCTTCCCAAGGACCGCTCCGTGCCGGTTACCGGAGCCGTCTTTAAAGCGTCAGCGGGAGCCCTGGCGCATCTTTTGGTAGTCCAGGTCACCAATCTGGTTCGGGCCATGGAACAGCTCAAATCCGTGGGTTACTGGATGGTGGGGCTTGATGTCCAGGGTAGCTTGTCCATCTACGACTTGGAATACACCATGCCAGTGGGTTTGGTGGTGGGTAGCGAAGGGACGGGGCTTCGCCCCTTGGTGAAAAAGACGTGCGATTTTTTGGTCAAAATTCCAGGCACAGGCCCTGTGCAATCCCTCAACGCCTCCGTTGCCACCGCGGTGGCCTTGGCGGAAATACGCCGCCAGCAGCAACTGTGCTTCAATGCTTCGCTTCGCCCATGACCATCTCAGACGGCTCCGTCCTCGAGCGTGCTTCGCCCGTCTTTTGATCAAGACCATGGCGTGTTCATGAGATCCATCCACTCGATGGCCAAGGCACTGGCGCCGAAGCGGCCTGCCGAGCGGTGCCTCAGGCCCTGTTAGTTCGAGGGCCGAAGAGTGCCGTGCCCACGCGGATCATTGTCGCACCCTCTTCAATGGCCACATGGAAATCGTGGCTCATGCCCATGGAAAGTTCCGTCATGCGTTCGGGATGGCTCGCTTTAAGCCGGAGCCTTTCAAGCCACTGACGCAGGTTCCTAAAAAAAGGCCGGACCGCCTCAGGATCTTCAAAGTAAGGGGGCACAGCCATCAGGCCTCGCACCTCTAGCCATTCCATGGCTTGCGCCTCGTCAAACAAAGCTTCCAACTCGTCGGGAGCAACACCCCCCTTGGTTTCTTCATCCCCCAAATGCACCTGCAAGAGCACGGAAACCCTGTGGCCTAGGTTTCCCGCACGCTTGTTCAGTTCCCTGGCCAGGGACAGGCGATCCAGCGTGTGAATCCAGGAAAACCTTTGCACCGCATGTTTCACCTTGTTGGTCTGCAGGCGGCCGATGAAGTGCCATTCCAAATATAGGTCGGAGAGGGCCTCAATCTTGCGGATGCCTTCCTGAACATAGTTTTCCCCGAAACAGCGAAGCCCGGCCGCAGCGGCTTGGCGTATTTTCTCGACGGAAACCTGTTTGGTGACGCCGATGAGCCGAACACTGTGCGGGTCCCGGCCGCAGCGTCGGCAGGCTTGTTCCATTTGATGAAGTATCGCGGAAAGATTGGCCTCGATATCGTTCATGGCTCGCCTCTTTAAACAACGGAAAAGTGGCGGCGGCGCCGTGAGTTTGTCGGGTCCTACGGCGTTCCTAAAACAGTAAACTTGACCGGCACGGCGGTGCGGCAGAGATCCACCCTACGGATTTGCAGACTGCGAGAACACAGCCTTTTCCGTCAACGATGCCCATGGCCTGTAAGCGCCCGTCTATGGCCCACAAAAAGCGGGCGAGATGCTCACGCTCCCGGAAACCTTCTCCTAGTCGCGCATGCCGCTACAATGCGGGCCCAGGGCCTTCTTCAACGCACGGCGCGATGACCCCGTTTTTTTGGAGCATTCCAAGGGTTTCGGCGAGGGGCAAGCCCACCACGTTGGTGTAGGAGCCGTAGACCGCTCGCACAAAGGCTCCCCCTAACCCTTGAATACCGTAGGCGCCAGCCTTGTCCATGGGTTCACCTGTGCGCACGTAGGCATCAATTTCCGCATTTGTCACCTCGCGAAACTCCACGCGGCTGCGCACAATTTCCAGCCGGCAAAAGCCTCGATCCGCCCGCATCAGACAGACGGCGCTGTAGACCTCGTGGCTTCTGCCGGCAAGGAAGTGCAGCATGTTCCTGGCCTCTTCGGGACTTGATGGTTTGCCGAAAATATGGCCTCCCAAAACCACAATGGTGTCCGCCGCAAGGACCCACGATGCCCCTTCCTGCAGCGCGACGGAGCGCGCTTTAAGGAGCGCAGCCCTTCGAACCCCTTCTGCAGGCCGAGAACCCATAAAAGGTTCCTCCGCTGAGCTGGGACGCACCTGAAAATCCAAGCCTATTTGGGCCAAAAGCTCCCTTCGCCTTGGCGATCCGGAGGCCAGCACCAAAGGCTCGCGCACAACATAAAGGGGCATCGCTTTGTGTTCCATCCCTTGACAACCGTTGAAGGATTTAAGGGGCCCCACGCCGTGAGGCCTTTCTTGGGACAACCGCGACAGGGGGCACAGGGGCGGCGCGCACGCACCGAAGCGCAAGCGAAAACCCGGCCAGGTCAGAAAGTCCACCCGAACACTCTTTGCGCATTGCCACTGGTTGCTTCAGCTACCTCCTTAAGGGAACAGCCGCGAAGCTCGGCTATCTTTTCCGCCGTGTAGCGCACGTAGGCAGGCTCGTTGGGCTTTCCTCGAAAGGGAACCGGCGTGAGGAAGGGTGCATCGGTTTCCACCAACAGGCGGTCCAAAGGCGCCATGCGCACGACCTTTTGCTGCTCTTGAGCGTTCTTGTAGGTGACCGTTCCCGGAATGGACAAGTAAAATCCCAGGTCCAGACAGCGAACGGCCATCTTCCAATCCCCGGAAAAACAATGAAGAACACTGGGCTTTAAGCGGGCCACATAGGGTTTCACGAGTCGAAGGAAATCCTCATGGGCTTCACGAATATGAAACACGCCGGGTTTTTGGCATTGGACAGCCAGCTCCAACTGCTGCTCCAGACACCTTCTTTGCGTCTCCCGAGGCTGCCTGTCTCTGTAGTAGTCCAGACCCATTTCACCGATGGCCACCACCTTGGGCTCGGCGGCCAAGTCGGCGAAATCGCGCAGTTCTTTATCGGTAAGCCGTCGAGCTCCATGGGGATGAAGACCCACGGTGGCGTACACGTGCGGGTAGCGGCGACTGAGTTCCACGGCCGTACGACTGGTCTTGGCGTCAATGCCAATGGTGACGATCACGGCCACCTGCGCGGCACGGCACCGGGCAAACACCCCGTCAAGGTCCGTGGATAGTTCCGGAAAATCCAAATGCGCATGGGTATCAATGAGCCATCCGCCGGTAGGTCGAACTGGATCCATGATCTCATCCATTGGGTGCGTGGCAACCTTTTCTTCAATCCGGCTTCTGATCCAAACTCAAGACCGACAATACCTTTGATTGTCCCACGGCGCAATGGTCTTGGCGCAAAAAGGGAGCGTGGCCGATTGGCAACTTCGGTGGTTTTTTCGTCACAAAAAGGGCACCCGCAAAAACGCAAATGGATTTTCCATGGGAAACTCAGTAGCTGTTTCTAAGCCTTTGGGATGCATCAGTTCTTCTCTTTTGCCAAGGGGAACATCCCGGCATAGAATGCTTCGTCTATGAACCCTGGGGGGATTCAAGGCTGTCGAAAAGCGTCCCATCTTTTCCGAACCGCTCAAGGGAGTTATGAAGTCATGACGGATGAACGAGCCATGAACGCCGCCGTGTCAGAAGAGGCCAAGGATTCTCTGCAACGATCGGCAGGGGGTGAAGAACTCACCATGAAACGCACCAAGCGCTCCGCAGCTCGACGTGCCGTTGCTCTGAGCCCGAACGCTCTTGTGGTTCTGAAAAAGCGCTACCTGAAAAAGGGGCCCAAGGGAGAACCTGTGGAAACGCCGGAAGAGCTCTTTCGGCGCGTGGCCAAAGCCATCGCCGAAGCGGATGCGGTTTATGGGGCGACGGAAAGGGAAGTGGCCGAAACCACGGAACTGTTCTACGACCTCATGGCATCTCTAGACTTTCTTCCCAATTCCCCGACCTTGATGAACGCCGGAACCGAACTGGGCCAGCTTTCCGCCTGCTTCGTCCTTCCCGTGGGGGATTCGTTGGAAGAGATCTTTGAAGCCGTCAAGTATGCCGCCAAGATTCACCAAAGCGGTGGGGGTACGGGGTTTTCTTTTTCGCGCCTCCGCCCGGAAGGTGACGTGGTCAAGAGCACCAACGGCGTGGCCAGCGGCCCGGTGAGTTTCATGACCGTTTTTGATTCGGCCACGGACACCATCAAGCAAGGGGGCCGGCGCCGTGGGGCCAACATGGGCATCCTTCGCGTCGATCACCCGGACATCGAAAAGTTCATCACGTGCAAGCATGACAACGACCGGCTCACCAACTTCAACATTTCCGTGGCCCTGACGGATGCCTTTATGCGCGCCGTGGAAAACGATGAGGACTACGACCTCATCAACCCGCGCACCGGCGCTCGCGTCAAGGCGTTGTCGGCCCGAAAGGTTTTCCATTCCATTGTGCAGTCGGCGTGGAAGAACGGAGAACCCGGCGTTATCTTCCTCGATGCCATCAACCGACACAACCCCACGCCCCACGTGGGGTCCATTGAGAGCACCAACCCTTGCGGCGAACAGCCCCTTTTGCCCTATGAATCGTGCAATCTCGGCTCCATCAACCTCCTGCACATGGTGCAAGACGGAGCCGTGAACTACGAGCGCCTCAAGGATGTGGTCTGGCACGCCGTGCATTTCCTCGACAATGTCATCGACGTGAACAAATACCCTCTGCCCAGCATTCGTGACATGACCCTGGCCAATCGCAAGATCGGCCTGGGCATCATGGGCTTTGCCGACATGCTCATGGCCTTGGGTATTCCTTACAACTCCGAAGAAGCCGTGGCCATGGCCGAAGAGGTTATGGGCTTCATTCAGAGGGAATCGAAGGAAGCCTCAGCGGAACTGGCCAAAAAACGGGGCAACTTTCCCAACTTCAAGGGTTCCATCTATGACCCAGACGCAGGGGGCGCTTGGCCTTACATGAGGAATGCCACCACGACAACTATTGCGCCAACGGGAACCATCAGCATTTTGGCGGGGTGTTCCAGTGGCGTGGAACCCGTGTTCGCCATCACCTTTGTGCGAAAGGTTTTGGATGGTGAGGAACTGCTGGAAGTGCATCCGCTTTTTCAAAAGGTCGCTCGGGAAAGAAAATTCTTCTCTGAAAACCTCATGAAAAAAATCGCCACGCGAGGAAGCCTTCAAGCCTTTTCCGAGATCCCCGAAGATGTGCGTCGCGTCTTTGTCACGGCTCACGACATCAGCCCCGAGTGGCACATTCGTATTCAGGCGGCCTTTCAGAAATATACAGACAACGCCGTCAGCAAGACCATCAATTTTCCCAACAGCGCCACGCCCGAAGACATTGAGAAGGCTTACTTTCAAGCCTTTAAATCCGGGTGCAAGGGTCTGACGGTCTATCGGGACGGCAGTCGAGACATGCAGGTGTTGAACATTCAGAAAAAGGCGGAATTCCGACAGGTTGAACCTCGACCTCGACCGGACAAGACCATCGGGGCAACGGAGCGGATCAATACCGGGTGTGGGAAACTCTACGTGACCATCAACCGTGACGAATACGGCTTCTGTGAAGTGTTTGCGCAGATGGGCAAGGCGGGAGGGTGCGCCTATTCGCAGATTGAAGCCACGGCCCGCCTCATTTCGCTGGCCCTGCGCTCCGGCGTGCGCATTGAAGCCATCATTCGGCAGCTCATGGGTATTCGATGCCCATCGCCCATTTGGCAAAACGGCGAACAAATCCTTTCCTGCACCGACGCCATTGCCAAGGTGTTAAACAGGCACGCCCAGGCCAACGTGGCTTCGGCATTGCAGGAGATGGGAGCCTGCCCCGACTGTGGCGCCTCTGTGGAATACGACGGGGGATGTATCGTGTGCCGAGCCTGTGGGTTTTCTCGGTGCACATAAGGAATGCAAGGCATCGTGGATCGCCTGTCCCCCTCAGAAGCACGTCAACTACAGGAACAATTGGCCGGCAGGGTGGTTTTGCGCCCTCTGCCGGCGGTCTTTTCCGTTCTTGGCGCGGCGGATCTCTCCTACATCAAGGAAACCAACCAGCTCATCGCCGTGATCGTCACCTTCTCTTGGCCCACGCTTCAGCCCTTGGAATCCGTGCACGTGAAGTCGGCCATTCGGTTTCCCTATGTGCCGGGACTCTTGAGTTTCCGTGAAATTCCAGCAATGCTCAAGGCCTACGCCCAGCTTCGCCGCCCTCCGGACATTTTTTTGTGCGATGGCCAAGGTCTGGCCCATCCACGGCGCTTCGGCCTGGCCTGCCATTTAGGGATTCTTCTGGAAAAACCCACCGTGGGATGTGCCAAGACGCGGTTGTGCGGAAATCATGAGCCTCTGGAGGCCGAGCGAGGAGCACGCCAGCCCCTGTGGCTTGACGGCACCCAGGTCGGATATGTGTATCGTTCCAAAACGGGCGTCAAACCTCTCTACATCTCTCCAGGCCATTTGGCCGACTGCAATTCGGCCCTTTGGCTCGTGGAACGGTGTCTGGGCCGATACCGTCTTCCTGAGCCTCTGCGCGCCGCCCACCACACGGCCACAAGGCTTCGAAAAACTATGATGGCAACCTAAGCTCAGGTGGTTCCCCCTGGGCCTTTGCCACGCAGGAGTCCAGCGCGATCACATCATTCTGAACGTTCATGACAGCCAAAGCACGGACAAGTCCAATTCCAGGTCCATAAAAGGCTCGGCCCTCACCTTTGCCGATTGGGCAAACGCGCCGGCCACCACCCAACGGTCATTTTCCAGCACAAACACTTCCAGAGTGCGAAGGTCGGGTCTAAAAGCCACAAGTGTTTCACGCCGTGGCGGGCATAAAGGGGCATCTTGACGACCTGGTCTCGAACGGCCGTGGCGGAAGAAAGCACTTCGCAAATCCAGTGGAGAACCACGGAAATCCAGTTGTGTGGCACCTGCACTGGTAACCCTTTCCTTTTTCCAGCCCGCCCGATCCGGCACCACAATGTTTTCTCCCAAAGCAGTTTCCGGCTCCATGAGAATCACCCAACCGCCCGGACCGCCCCCGCGCCCAAAATCATAGGCCGGAATGATTTCCCCATTCATGCGCGAAGCGGCCGCCGCATGGACGCGGCTCGGCCGAGGGGCCGTCAACACTTCATCGTCGATGATTCCGCCCACGACGTTTTCCGGCAGGCCGCAAAGATCCTCATAAACCGCCCGTTTCTTCGCAGCTACCGACATGGCCTTTTCCTATCAAGATTCTTACCAAGGTTTTTTGAAAACTATCCCTACCGAATCCGGCCATGTCAAGAAGGCTATAGGCCGCCGCACACAGGTTCTCGAGGTGAAGATTTTCGGACGAAAACCCTGGTCTGATTGCTCGCGTCACAGAGCATCCCTTCGTGCGGCCAGCACGATGCGGGCGCAGGCTTCGGCATCCGAAGCCGCATCATGGTGCTGCAGGTCGATTCCAAGATAACGGCAGACATCAGGGAGTCTCGTCGGACGAAGACGCCAACAGCGTCGAGCCAACTGCATGGTGCACACGAAAGGCGTTTGCGGAACGGAAAGGTTGTAGGTTTTGCAACAGGCGTGCAGCACCGATCGGTCAAAAGCAGCATTGTGGGCCGCATAAAAAAAGGCGCCGTCCGTTAGCTGAACCAGTTCGGGCCATATTTCTTCAAAGGTTGGCTCATGGCGCACATCCGCCCAGGTGATTCCGTGTATATGGGTAAAACGAAACTCTGAAGTGGGTGGACGAATGAGTCGAAAGGCACGATGAACAATGCCATCATTCTGGACTTTGACCAAAGCCACGGCACAGGCGCTGTTGCGGTCGGTGGTCGCCGTTTCAAAGTCAAGGGCCACAAAATCCTGATGAATCAATCCATGCAGCGGCATGTATCCCGCTCCAGAAACGCAATGCCTCGTGCCACGGTGCCGGAGGCGCGCCGCCTCACCGGCCCATGCGTTCGCCCATTTTGGAGAGAACCCCTTAAGGTTTTTCCGCACTTTCTGCAGGCGTCATAAGTTTGCTGAAAAACCAGGTAACCGTCGCTTTGGATGCCATGGCTCGAGCTTCAGAATCGGTTAACCGGTGATCGGCCCCTTCCAAGAGCATGAACCGCTTTTCCTCCGCCGCACAACGGTAATAATCCACGGCATGATTCCACGGAACCAGTTCGTCATGGGTGCCATGAACAATGAGGACGTCGGGAACGGCTGGAAGATCGTCCACGGCACTGGGGGTTCCCAAAGGCAGCGCGAGCGGCCAGGTACGCTCCAGTTCCACAGGCCGAGGCTTCGCATGGCCGCCGATTCCCTGCAGCCGAGCCGGAGCGGCCCACAGGGCCAAAGCCTGCACTTTACCAGGGAAAAGTGCCGAATAGACGTAGCTCATGAAGCCTCCGAGGCTGGATCCAAAAAGACCCATAACGGCTTTACGGCCCCATGGCCGATGCCGGGACCGAGCCCACGCCACCACGCACTCCAGATCATCCAAACGGGTTTCCACAAGGCTTGCCCCGAACCGTGAGGTGTTTTCGCCACAGCCGGTAAAGTCAAACCGAACGGCCCAGAGTCCTCTCAGGGCCAGGGCTTCGGCCATGTCCAAAAATTTGGGGCTGTTCTTGGCGCTCAAAAGACCATGGCAACAGAGGACCACGCCGGCCGACTCGTCGGTGGAAGCCAAGGACTCACAGGGACAATGAACCACCGCCGGAATGGCCCCTCGCGTCGATGGTATGGAAATAGTTGTTGCCTCCGGTTCCTGCATACCCGACACCTTATACCCTTGGTTCACGAGCAGGTCGTCTCTCCACGACGGCGTATGGCATAGAGAGCAACGCCCGAAATTTCGTCGTGGCCTTCAAATGGGATGATTTTTTCCTTGTAGGCAAACCGTGTCACCAGCTCCGCAAAAAAGCCCGGAGCCTGAAGCTGGGTGTTTTTGGCAAGAAAGATGGTGCCACCGGGGACAAGAGCCTGATCCAAAAACCGCACCAGCGCCGGATAAGTGGCTCGGTCGTAGACCACTTCCGAACCCACAATGACATGATAGGGTTCGCCCAGAAAGGTGTCGTTCCAATCGATTCGCTGCACATCCGCATTCCCTTCGCACCCGTTCAAAAGAACGTTGGCTCGAGCGAACAGCAGCGCATCCTCATTGATGTCCGACAGGGTGACCCGGTGCCCCTTGGAAGCCATAAAGACGCCAAGAACGCCGATGCCGGTCCCAATTTCCAGGATGCGCCGGCCTGGAACAACCGGTTGATGCGCCCAGTAGGACGCCATGACAAAAGACGCTTCCCAGACTTTGGCCCACAACGGAAGATCCTCCAAGGTCAAGTACTCCTTTTGAGCCAATTTTCCCACGTAATCTTCAAAATCCGCCAATTGCAAGATTCGAAGAAGGTCCGACCCGATTTTCACGTTCACCGTTTCCGTGCGGTACTTAGCCTGTAGAGTAGCGAGAATGCGGGTGAGTTCGCCGTTGTCCACGTTGTCCTCCATTTGCTGAACCGTGGCCCCAGGATTTTTTTCGCGGTCTGCTCAGGGAATATGGCACCGCTTGCCAAAGGCTCTGGTCTGTTTTAGTTTACACCGGTATCGGACCTAAACCTCATCCCCAACCCCTGAATTTGAAGATTGGCCCGCGGTGCGGGCAGGAGCCGGTCATGGCGCAATCCATTCCTTTTCGAGAGGGCACGTACATCATCGAAGCCGCCTATTTGATGACGCCACTGAAGCGTTCCCTTGAACTCACCGAAGGCGTTCTCGAAGTGTACAAAGACACCCTGGGCACCAAACACCTTAGAGGCCGTGCCTTTGTCCGCAATACCCTCATGGTCGCTCTGTTGGAAGACGAAGAATCCCTGGACCTCATCCTGGACCTGGGGCTCGGATTTCGATACCGAATGCCGCAGCCCATACTGCAAGCCGGTAAGGTTTTTGACCCTCGCACCTGTTCCATCGTGCACTTTGCCCCATCCACAGGCCTTGTTCCCCTTGCCGATGCCGACTACGAGGCCCTGCTGTCCGCCGCGACCCTTCTTTTGCCCGAGGATAGCTTCGGCGTGCATCGACTCGCCTCGGACCATGGGCGCTCGGGTCACGACGCCTCATAGGGCTTGCAGCGTTTCTTGGAAAAGGTTTAGATCCTCCGGCGACCAGAGGCAAAACACCACCCGTTCCACGCTGGTTTCCTCCTGGGCCAGGAAGCGGAGCACGGTGTCCAGCATGATCTTTGCGCACAAGTCCTTAGGAAATCCAAAAATCCCCGTGCTGATAGCCGGAAAGGCCACGGAGCGCATGCCTTTCTCCGTGGCCCGTCGCAGGCTATTCAGGGTCGCCTGTCGAAGCTTTTCCTCCTCGTCGCCTTCACCCCATCGAGGTCCCACGGCGTGGATGACCCAGCGGGCCTTAAGACGCCCGCCGGTGGTGACCACAGCACCTCCCACGTGGGTTCCACCAATGCGATCACATTCCTCTTGAATCTCCGGCCCTCCTTTGGTGCGAATAGCCCCGGCCACGCCACCTCCCAGAACCAATTGGGCATTGGCGGCATTGACAATAGCATCCGTTTCCATTTCGGTGATGTCGCCTTGAACAAGCATGATGACCTTGTCACCCACTGACCTTTCCATGTCGACACCCTCGCTTTCTTTGGCCCGCGCTTCCACTAGGCGCACGACGGCTCGATCCAAGGGAAGCCAGCCATCTTCAAAGGGAACCACCGCGTAAAACCCACCGTGCTCCCAACGGCGCAGGTGCGCCTTGTGCAAAAGAGCGTCGCGCACGGCATCCCGACACCATGCCGGAATACTTTCAAGGGCTTGTGCCACAAGATCCTGCAAGATCTTTCGTTGCCGGTCTTTCAGCCACCGTTCCACTTCCCCTTGCACGTCTCACTCCTTTGCACACCAGCGCCTTTTTAGCTCCCTAGGCTTTTCCCGTATAGCGTTCCAGGGTGCGCACAAAAACCCGCACCGCCGCCTCCAGCTCCTCACTGGCATCGGCATCCAACCGCTCCGCCCACAGATCCACACCACGGCGAGCCTGGGCCACTCGAGCCTCTACCGCGGCAAGGACCTCATCCCAGCGAGGACGCACCATCGCAGGCACGGCGGTGGGCTTTTCGGCCTCGTCAAAGTACAAGGTCTGTCGCAGTTCTGGCACGGTGGTCTCCAAACTCAATCGCCGGCGAACCGTCTCAGCAAAGGTGGTGGCGATTTTCTTTTCACCATGGATCACCACCACCTGCAGTTTCGGGTTGGTGAAATGGGCAAGCCACTGCAAAAGCTCCTCCTGGTCCGCATGGGCCGAAAACCCGCCGATGGTAAAAACCCTGGCTCGCACCATAATGTCTTCCCCAAAAATCCTGACGCTCTTGGCCCCTTCAATGATGCGCCGGCCTAGGGATCCTTCGGCCTGGTACCCCACAATGACCAAGGAACAGCCGCGGCGCCACAGATTGTGCTTCAAATGGTGCAGAATCCGGCCAGCCGTGCACATGCCGTTACCGGCAATGATGACGGCAGGCCCCTTGAGTTCGTTCAGGGCCTGAGATTCCTGGGCCGTTCGAGAAAACACAAGCTCTGGAAAATTGAAAGGATCGTGCCCCTGGCGAAGAATCTCCTGCGTCTCCTCGTCAAACTCATGAACCATTTGGCGAAAGATCTCTGTGGCGGCAATGGCCAAAGGGCTGTCCAGATACACCGGAAGGCGCGGAATGGTCCCCTCTCGGTACAACTGTCCAAGGACGTAGAGAATTTCCTGGGTGCGCTCCACGGCAAAGGCAGGAATCAAAACCTTTTGACCATGTTCATGGCTGTAGCGTATGGCTTCGGCCAACTCGGCCACGCTCTCCTCATAGTTTCGATGCCGCCGGTTTCCGTAGGTGGACTCGATGAACAAGACATCGGCGTCAAAAATGGGCTGCGGATCTTTGACAATCAACTGATCTTTGCGACCGATGTCGCCAGAAAAGACGATCTTAAGCCCATGGTTCAGGTCGCCCCTCCACAGTTCCAACAAAGAAGCTCCGAGAATGTGGCCGGCGTTTCGAAACCTGAAGTGAACCGTCTCGGACAGGGAAAGGACCTCGTCCTGGGAAACGGGCTGAAAGAGAGTCATGGTCTTTTCAGCGTCTTCGGTGGTATACAGAGGAGACACCGGGGTGCGGCCTTTTCGCAGGTTTTTGCGCGTCTTCCATTCGGCTTCCATTTCTTGAATGTGGGCGGAGTCCAAAAGAAGAATGCGCGATAGGGCCGCCGTGGGAGCCGTGGTGTAAATGGGCCCGCGAAAGCCGTCCTTGACCAGTTTGGGCAAACGGCCGCTATGGTCGATGTGGGCATGGGTGAGCAGCACCGCCTGAAGACTGGCCGGATCAAAAGGCCAGGGTTCCCAATTCAAGGCATCCATAGCTTTGCCGCCTTGAAATAGGCCGCAGTCCACAAGGACACGCTTTTCATTTTCCACCAGAAAACACGAACCTGTTACGCATCCGGCCGCTCCATAGGCTGTAACTTTCACAAGAACCTCCTTGTCAGGAAAACTCGCTTCGAAAAGGCACTTTTCGAAAAAGATGGGAGTCCGCCGCACAGGGAATCAGCGGCCACATTCCCCCAGGTGGCCTCTCCCGACGCCCCAGAACCAAGAAACCTCCCTCCACGAGGGAATCTACCACGGCGGCAAAGGCTTTCCGCTGCACCGCCGGTGCATAATACGTCAAAAGATTGTTTCGAAGAAACACAAGATGAAAACCCTCCGACGGCGGCCGCTCAATGGACATATCGTGGCATCGCCAAAGGATGCCTTCCTTGAGCTGATCGGAGACGGCAAAGAAACCCTGTGTCTGGCCATGAAACCAGGCCGCCTGACGTTCCGCGTCCACTTCCTTGAGGCTGCTCCGCTGATACACGCCACGCCGGGCTTCTTCCAGTAAACCGCAGTGAAAATCCGTGGCCCACAACTCCAGCTTCGGCAGAGGCGCACCCGCGGCGGCCCATTCGTGCCAGAGGATTTTAAGGCTGTAGACCTCTTCGCCTCGAGCACACCCCGCCGACCAGATGCGTACCGTCTTCCCGCTCCAGCCCACGATGCCGGGAAGGACCTGCCTTTCCAAAACATGCCAAAGCTTTTGGTCTCGAAAGAATCGACTGATGGAAACCGCCAGAGCCCGCCGAACGTCTTCGCTAAGTTTCGCGTCATGACGGCAGCGCTCCAAGAGATCGTCCACCGAAGCCACGCCTTGCGCCTGCATCAAGGCGGCCAGTCGTCGCTTGGCCCCCTTTCGCACCTTTCGATACCCTCGCCACAGCAACCCAAACGCGTGCAGCACCCTTTGAAAATCGGCGTCATGGATCATGCAATGCTCCTTGCAATGGCCTCTGGACGTCAATTGCGCTCGCATGGCCACGATGCTGCCTGGATGACTCAGGGATTGCCATTGGCCTGCAAAGCCAGCCCTCACGGGAACAATGGCAAACGCCGAACAGCACCTCATGATGCCCTTAAAAAGCCAAGTCGGCATAGGTGCGGAACCGGCCCGCTCCTCGTGCCTCAACAAATGGGCCTTCCGAAACCGGCCGGTTCCGCGGGTTTCCTTTGCTCTTTTTGGAGTTATACTCAGCTGAACGGGCTAGAGGCCACCACCGTGAGAGGATGGGCACCTCAGGTCTTGACCCTTGGCTCAAGGGCCTCTCGGTTCCGTTTTCCGTCACACCTGTTGAATTGGATACGTCGGGACAAAGTCGCATGCCCATGGAAAACTTCACCGCACTTCAAGAACAGGTTCGCACCAATTGCCTCATCGCCGAAGCCAATTATGCCGGCACTTTTTCCTTGTGCGGCCTGGTGCTACGCCTTCGGGAATTGTACAAGTGGGAAACAGGACTTCTGCCCTGGACGGAACCGGAACCTTCCGTGCTTATGGAATGGATCGAGCACAGGGAATCCTCCTGGGATCTGTTGATGGAAAAAGGTTTTCAGCCTTTGATTTTGGACGGCTTGTCCGTAGATCCCTTTGACGTGGACGCCGTCAACGCCCATTTGGCCGGCTCGGGCTTGGTCTACGGCGCGGGTTTCGTGGAAGGTTTGAGGCCTACCTTTTTTCTTGGAAAGATCGCCGAGACAAGGAAGATGGACGGCGCCGTGGTCTACTGTGTGGAAGAAGAAATGGTTCGCGATGTTTTTGCGACACCGGCCATGAGGCAAGGGGCCCGTATTTACATTCGCCGTCAACCCATGCTTTCCTTTTTGTGGGACCAGGTCTTTGAAATGAGGCCCTCCGCTCGGTCGGCCCTTACCTTCGCCTTTGCCACCTACGGCCTGGATGTGGCCCACGTGGCGCAACACCCAGCCCAGCACGCCGACGCACTCCAAACCATCGCCCAAAACCAACTGCAGGCATGGATCCATCATGAATTGGGAGAAGTTCACGAAGAAGCCTTTCGCGGTCAGCTCTGGCACGACATCGTGGCCACTTACCCCAACTCGCCGATCGAAATCTACGCCAGGGTGCTTAAGGACCTGTGCGCCGACACCGACGACAAAGGCCTTCTCAAGCATGTCATCTATGAGAAGAACCGAGCAGCTCTGGCCTTTTATGTGGCGTTCCTAAGGCCCTTCACTCGGCTCATGTTTCCGGAAATCCTTAAAGCCTTTCGCCGATTTCAAAAATCGCTTGACTGGAACCTGATCGAAAACGCCCGCACCCGGGGAAAGGCCAAATTCCACGACCGGGCCTCCACGCTGGTGGCCCTTCACCTGGAACACCACCGTCGGGGCGTGGAGTGGGCGAGAGAAAAAATCCAGGAACAATGCATCGCCCCCCTGGGCATTCTGAGAAAATCTCAAAGCGTCATCTCACAATAACGGCTCTTCTCATTGAGGGCTTTTCAGCAGGCTTTCTTTCAAAAAGCAAGCTGAAGTCTCGGCGTAAATCACAGCACTCCATGGAATCTCACCCGGCACGTTGAGCCAAGAATACCCCAAAAAAGCCAAGACGGGCCTTGAGCGTGCCGTTGGCACGCCTGAAATCGCCTTTTGGCAAAATGCGTGCGTCCGCGCTTTCTCGCCGTTGGCTAAGGCAGCCCTCAAGGGATTAAACCTCAAAAAAGCCTTGACTGTCCGGTTTCATTTGAATATTAGCATATTCAAATTTTTCTCCTTATGATAAAGGAAGGAGGCGGCTGTAGCGATGACGATTCGACACGAACGATTGGAAAAGGCGGCGGAAATGCTTCGAGCGGTGGCGCACCCGGTGCGCCTCAGTATCTTGCAAATCTTGGAAGATGGCGAAAAGAACGTGACCGAAATCTGTCAAAGCCTGGGATCAGCCCAATCCTACACGTCCCAGCAGCTCAATCTCTTGAAATCTCGAGGTGTTTTAGCCTCGCGAAAAGACGGAACGCAGGTTTTTTACCGCATCGCTTTTCCCGGCGTCCTGAAAATCATTCAATGCGTGTGCGCTCAGGACCCCGAAGCCCCTGAACCCTTGGGGTGAACGATTCGACAAAATCGATGGCACATCTCAAAGCACAAGGAGGAGGAATTCCATGGTGGAAGAGACTCGAAAGAATCCGGAAGAAAAAACGTCGTGCACCTTCATTTGCAGCCGGGACACTCTGGACGGCGCCTACCCTTCTCTGATTCTGGGGTTGAACGCGGTGCGATTGGGCATGGAAGCCACCATTTTTTACACCTTCATGGGTATTAACGTGATTCGCAAAAATTATTCCGAAAAATGTCGATTCATTCCACCGGGTCCCATGGGCGCCATTCCTGGCATGTCCGCCATGGCCACCAAAATGATGCGCAAAAAGATGGACGCCGCCCAGATCCCTTCCCTGGGAGAACTCTTGGAAATGGCCCAACTTGAAGGCATCAAGCTTGTGGCCTGCAAGATGACCGTGGACATGATGGGGCTGTCGCTGGATGATTTCATCGACGGCGTCGAGATTCAAACGGCGGAAGACTATTTAAAGCATGCCGTTCATTGCCGCATCAATATGTTCACCTGAGAATGGATCATGGCTTTGGGGGCGGCCAAAAGCCGCCCCTTCTTATTTTCCCACACCCCCCATAGCTTATGTGAACCCTCACGAGCCCGTCCTTAGAGAGACTCTCTCAGGACGCTTTGTGTCCAGTTGCCTCCAAAAGGGGCTTGATGTACCCTGTCCGTAAACTTTGAAAAGCTCGTTTCGCTCCGAACGGTTCGGCGCCCTTTGGGCTTTGACCCCAACAAAAAGGTACCGACATTCACCCTATTGGAAGGCTCGGACCTTAAACCGGAGGAGCTTCGTGAATGTGGCGTATCGTTCAAAGCCAGAGAGTGGAAAAACTCTTTGAGGCCTTTCTTCACGATCTAGAGCGCCCAGGCGACGACCTGGTCGACCCCATGACCCCTGAGGTGGTCGTGGTCCAGGATATGGGCATGGCCCGATGGCTGACTCATCAATTGGCGCTGCGCCGAGGCGTCGCCGCCAACCTCCAATTTCTTGTGCCTGCGGCCTTGGTGAATTTGGCCTACAGCGCATGGCTCGGGGAAGGCCCATCCGCTCAGAATTCAAAGGAACGGGTTTCGGCCGATAGGACCGTTTTCTCGGAAAGACCGGATCCTATAGGTTCGGATCTTTCCATAGAGGGACCGCGGCCTGCCGGCCCGAGCACGGGCGTGGAGGGCGAAGATCCCTGGGGCCGACTCGAACTCACGTGGCGCCTTTTTCGACTCCTGCACACTCACCGCCAAGATCCACGATTGCAGGAACTGCAGCGCTATATGGGTGACGATGTCACCGGCCAGAAACGGTATCAGCTGGCGGCACAAATTGCCGCCGCCTTTGACCGCTACATGATGTATCGACAGGACGTCTTGCGTTCATGGGAGGCCGGAAACGGTTCAGACTGGCAGGCGCATTTGTGGCGATGGCTGGTTGAAGAAAGTCCTTCATTGCACATGGCCCAAAAGCACGCCCTGTTCATGAAGGCCGTTCGGAACGGATGCGCTCCACGGTTCACCGGAAAGCTGCCGAGCCGAGTGCACCTTTTCGGCGTGACCATGATCGCACCGGTTCACATGGAAGTCTTTGATGCCCTGGCCTCCTGGATCGACGTCGCGCTCTACTTTTTGAACCCCAGCCGAGAATACTGGGGGGATCTTTCCATCGGCACAAATCAAGATGTGACCCCCCAGCCTTTGATGGCTTCGTGGGCTCAGGCTGGCTGTTTTCTTCTGAATCGCATACAGGAGCTGGGCGGGCATCACGAAGACCTTTTTGAGGATTTTCAGCCGAGCAGTCTTCTCGAAGCGGTGCAACACGACATTTTCACCCTTACGGACCGCCGAACCCACGACCCGAAAGAGCGAGCCCTTTTTTCGAGCACGGCATCCATTCAAGTGCACGCCTGCCACAGCCCCATGCGGGAAATTCAGGTGCTTCACGACCATCTGGCGCACCTTCTGGAAACCCTTCCCCATCTGACCCCCGAGGATGTGGTGGTCATGGCACCAAACATTGACATCTATGCCCCGTACGTGGAAGCCGTCTTTGGAACTCGAGACCATCCGCGCCTACCTTGGAACCTTTCGGATCGAAAGTCTGTGGAAGAAGACCCGGTGCTTCAGAAAATTCTGGACCTGCTGCACCTACCTCAATGGCGTTGCACCGCCTCGGACATTCTTTCGCTCATGCAAGTGCCGGCTATCGCGGCCCGCTATGGGCTCGACGAAGAGGGACTGGAACGGGTGCGCACGTGGATTCGAGAGGCGGGCATACGGTGGGGGCTCGATGCGGGCATGCGGAAAGAGCTTGAGCTTCCGGGAAACGACGAGCACACGTGGCGCTTTGGTCTGGACCGCCTTTTGGCCGGCTACGCCTTGCCGCCTCGGGAAATCTTTTGCGCGGGTGTGCTTTCCTACCCCGACGTGGAAGCTTCTGAGGCTCACTGGCTGGGTGCCCTGCACGACCTTGTGAACATGGTAGCCCGATGGCGAAAAACGCTTCGCGTTCCCAAGACCCCAGAAGAATGGCGCGCCTGTGGCAACGCTCTTGTGGACGATTTTTTTCATCCCGATGCAGAGGCGTCCCTCCGTCGCTTTCGTCGGGCTTTGGACACCTTTGCCACCGCTGCGCGAAACGCCGGTTGTACGCAGCCCCTTTCCGTCCACGTGGTGCGCAATCATTTGGAGGACATCCTCGCCCAGTCGCCCAACGTGCGCCGGTTTCTTTCGGGTGGCATCACCTTTTGCAACCTGGCGCCTATGCGCGCCATACCCTTCCGCGTGGTGTGCCTTCTGGGCATGAATGACGCCGATTTTCCCCGCTCAGACCGCCTACCTCCCTTTGACCTCACGGCCCAGAACCCTCGGCCGGGAGACCGGCGTCGTGGGCCGGAAGACCGTTACCTTTTTCTGGAAGCCCTCATGTCGGCACGGAACGTCTTTTATGTCAGCTACATCGGGCGAGACATTCGAGACAATAGTCTCAAGGTGCCGTCGGTGGTGGTCTCGGAATTGCTGGACTATCTTGAGCAGAGTTATCGCACCAGCAATGAATCCATCAGGGACGCCATCGTCCTGGAACATCCTTTGCCACCCTTCAGTCCTCGCCTGTTCAACAGCGTCCATGAGCGACTCTTTTCCTACGACCCCCTGTGGCTTCAGGCCGTGCAGGCTGTGGAACAGCCCAGCGTTCCGCCTTTTGTGGATCAAGACTTACCCCTCAATGCGCCGGACGTCGCCGAAGTGGCCTTGGAAGACCTCCTTCGCTTCTTTGAAGACCCCTGCGCTTGGTTTCTTGAAAAACGGCTGGGCATGGTCCTTTCCTCAGAAGAAGACGCCCTTGAAGACGAGGAGCCTTTTGAGCTCAACGCCTTGGAACGGTATTGGCTGGCGGACGAAATCCTTGGCGGTCTGCTCAAAGACGAGGATCCGCGTGAGATACAACGGCGCGTTCACGGCCGTGGATGGCTGCCGCACGGGGTTGCGGGAAATCTGCTTTTTGAGGTCACATGCCTCTTGGTTCAGGACATGGCTAGTAAGGTGGCGAATTATCGAGGCACGTTGCGACCTCCAGTGGAAGTGGATGTGCCCGCTGGTGGGGTGCGTATTCGAGGCTGGCTTCGGGACGTGACGGAAAAAGGCCGTTTGGTCTACCGCCCGGCAAAAATCAAGGCCAAAGACCGTCTGCGACTTTGGATTCGGCATCTGGCTCTGTGCGCCGTTCACCCTTCGGGCATTCTTCTGGAAAGCGTTCACATCGGCACGGGGAAAGATGGTGTCTTTCGGCTGACTCCCGTGGACGATCCGCACAAACACTTGGCGGATCTTGTTGAGCTCTGGCGCGTAGGGCATCAGCGCCCCTTGCCGTTCTTTCCTGAATCCAGTTGGGCCTATGCCGAAAAGAGCGGCAAAGCGTCGGCGACGGCTTCCCCGGCGCAAATTTGCGGAAAAGCCTGGAAGGACGAGTACAAGAAACAGGGGGATGCGTATCGGCCGTCAGTTCGAACGGCCTTTCGCGGCGTCGATCCTTTGAACGACACCTTCGTTGATGTGGCCCTGCGCGTTTTCGGCCCCATATTGAAGATGATCGAAGCCTCGAAAGCCTAAAGAAAATCAGATGAGCCGTCGAATGGCCGTTCGGGCCGTGTGATCAACAAGAACTTTAGTAAAGCCTGCCTGTGGAATCAATGAATAGGATCATGACACAAAGCCTAGATTCGTTTCAGCTCCCCTTGAACGGCGTGCGGCTCATTGAAGCCAGTGCCGGCACGGGGAAAACGCACAACATCGTCACCCTCGTCCTTCGCTTTATTTTAGAAAAGAACCTTTCCATCGGCCAAATTCTCGTCGTCACCTACACCAACGCGGCCACCGAGGAATTGCGCGACCGCATTCGCCAGCGACTTCATGAGGCGTGGCGGCAGATGTCCACCGGGCAGTTCAACGATCCTGAGCTCGCTGCATTCTGCAAGACGCTTGATTCATCCCAGAGGGCAAACTTTTTACGGCTTCTCAGAAAAGCCGTCTGCCGCATGGATGAAGCGGCCGTTTTCACCATTCACGGATTTTGTCAAAGGGTCCTTCAGGAATTCGCCTTGGAGTGCGGGCTTGCCTTTCATTGGGACGTGTTGCCCGACGATGCCGCCTTGTATCGAGAAGCCGCCGCCGATTTCTGGCGCCACCTCATGAAAAAAGCGCACCCCATGGAAGTGCTATGGCTTCTTGAGAACTGGAAAGGGCCGGACGGATTGCTGCAGCACCTGGCGCCTCTCAAAAGCCCTGTGCCTCCAAAGATTCTCCCCGAACCTTCCGCGACACATGGGCCGAACTTTTCTCAGGCGGATGCATTGTTTCAAGTAATTCGAACCATGTGGCTCGAACACCAAAAAGACATCGAAGACACTCTTCGCAACCACAAGGGACTCGATCGCAGGACCTATAACAATAAAGCTGTGGACGATCTTCTTGAGACCGTGAAAGCACTCTGCGCCTCCAACACACCGCCCCCCACGCTGCCACCCTCCTTTGAAAAGCTGACCGCATCAATGCTGGCCCGAAAGACCAAGCCCGGAGAGAATCCACCCGCTCATCCTTTCTTTGAACTTTGTGAACGCTTCTGGCAGTTTATGCCAAAGCTGCTCGAAGGGCATCGAATCGAGCTCTTGAAGTCCGCCGAAGCTTTTGTGAGGCAAGCCGTATGGCGACGCAAGGAGGCCGAGCGGGTTCTCGCCTTTGACGATCTTCTGGTACGGCTCGAACAAGCCCTTTCTTCCGACCCATGGGGTCGAGTCCTTTCCGAAAGGATTCGGCAAAAATACCCAGTGGCCCTCATCGACGAATTTCAGGACACCGACCCCCTGCAATACGCCATTTTTCAAAAAATTTATGCCACACCGAACGGGTCTGCGCCTCTGTGCCTCATCGGCGACCCGAAGCAGGCCATCTACAGCTTTCGCGGCGCCGACATCTTTTCCTACGTGCGCGCCAAGCGAGATGCCGGGCCCAAGAACACCTACACCATGGACACCAATTGGCGCTCCTCATCGGGGCTCGTTACCGCCGTGAACCACCTCTTTTCCAGGCACCCTTACCCTTTCGTCTTTCATCAAGACATTCCCTTTCAAGCGGTGCGCAGCGCTCCCACGGCCGACACCAGGCCGCTGTGCCTTGATGGCAAGCCTTCCGCGGGCCTAATGGTACGCTTTTTGTCGTCGAGACATCTCGACACGAGTAAAGAAGGCTTCATCCTTTCCGAAGCGGCACAGAAGGGCGCTGCGGCGGACTGCGCGGCCTTCATCGCGACCCTTTTAAACCTTGCCGACCAGAACCGGGCCACCATCGGCGCAGGCCGCCTCAAGGCAAACCACATCGCCGTGCTGGTGCGGTCCCACCGAGAAGGCCGCATCATGCAAGAAGCGCTGCGACAGAGGGGCGTGGCCAGTGTGAGTTTGCAAAGGGAAAGCGTTTTCGATTCCCAGGAGGCCGAGGACCTCACGGCAATCCTTGGGGCAGTGGCCAATCCCGCCAACGAACGCCTGCTGCGCACGGCCTTGGCCACGGAAACCCTCGGCTGGAACGCATCCCGGATCATCGCCATGGAACGCCACGACACCCTCATGGAAGATGTGCAATCCCGGTTTCATCGCTATCGAGAGCTGTGGAATCGTCGTGGGTTTCTGGCATCGTTCATGGCCCTGCTCAAGGAAGAAAACGTCCCGAGCCACGTGCGATCCCTTCCCGCCGGAGAACGACGTTTGACCAATCTGCTGCACCTTGCGGAACTGCTGCATCAGGCCGATCAGACCCATTCCGGAGTAGACAGACTGCTGCGTTGGTTCAAAGATCGTCGACGTGCACAGTACGCTCCGGAGGAAGAACAGCTGCGCCTGGAAAGCGATGAAACTTTGGTGCAGGTGGTGACGATTCATAAAAGCAAGGGTCTGGAATACCCGGTCGTGTTTGTGCCCTTTCCCTGGACCATCAAACCCCGAGGCGCCCAAAAGAACGATCCGGTGCGCTTTCATGACCCTCATAACCTGTCGCTTCGTGTGGATTTGGGGTCCGTGAATATCGAAGAAAATCGGCGACGCGCCTACCGGGAAGAGATGGCGGAAAACATGCGCCTGCTCTACGTGGCCTTGACGCGAGCCAAGTCCCTATGCGTCCTATGCTGGGGCCGCATTCATGGGGCCTCGGCTTCGGCCATGGCGTATTTGCTGTTTCCCCGCCTCAATACGGACCCTCTTCAGGAGTTGCCGCAAAGCGCCATGGACAATTTCTTCAAAGATGAAGACCTGAAAAACAGCCTGGAAGACATCGCTCGGTCTTCCTCGGGGGCCATCACCGTGGAAGATGCCGATGTGCACGGTCGGGCACGCCGGCATCCTTCCAGCGAGAAGACTCCCGAGTTTCGGGCGAGGAAATTTCACAGGGATTTGGGTGTGCCGTGGCGCGTCACCAGCTACACTCACTTGGCCCTGGGAGCGGAACCGTACACGCCCGACGACGATGCCGTGGCGGAGGAAGAACCTGAGCGGGGCGCACACGATCAGGAAATCGAACCCGTTTTTCTTTTCCCTCGAGGCCCACGAGCAGGTCAGTGTCTCCATGAAATCTTTGAAAAAGTGCACTTCTCCATGGCATCGGCTCAAGACTTGCAGGCAAACGTGGCCGCCGCTTTGGCGCGTCATGGACTGGAACCTCATTGGCAGGAGCCGGTCCTTTCCATGGTCGAAAACGTTCTGGAAACCTCTCTCCACCATGACCACGGTTCGCTCACCCTCAAAGACCTCGAGGCCGGGGATGCTTTCCCCGAATGGGAATTTCACTTTACCTTGGGTCCACTGGACCCTTTGCGCCTTTACAACGCCTTGAAGGATACGGCCTTATACGAAAGGTCGGTCAATGGGTTGCAATTCGAGATGCTTCAGGGGCTGGTGCGAGGCTTTATCGACCTGGTCTTTCGACGCCATGGCCGCTATTTCATCGCCGACTACAAGTCCAATCATTTGGGAAATCGCGTGGAAGACTACGCGCGTAGCCGGCTCGAATCGGCCATGCATGAGCACCGCTATCCTCTGCAAATGCTCTTGTACACCGTGGCTTTGCATCGATACCTTTCGGTTCGCCTACCCGATTACGACTACGACACCCATTTCGGGGGAGTCTTTTACCTGTTCCTGCGAGGCATGCGCCGGGATAATCAAGGAAGCACAGGGGTTTTTTATCACCGTCCCGAAAGAGGCGTCGTGGATCGGCTGGAGGATCTATTTCGCCGAAATGGCCTTGAGGACCACACGCATGGAGAACGGATTGGAGGCGTTGGACCAACTGGGGACTCTGCGCTCCATTGACCGCTGCTTTGCGCAATGGGTTGCGGCAAGAGACTCCGATGGGCTGCAGAGTGCTGTAGGATTGGCGGCAGCTCTGGCGAGCCTGCGGCTCAGCCATGGGGATGTGTGCGTCGATCTGCAGGATTGGGCCGGAAAACCCCTTTTTTACGAAGCCCGAACCAGCCAGGCGCACTTTGTGGGGTTGCCACTGGATAACTGGCTCGATGCCCTGGCCCAGTCCCAGGCAGTCTATCACGTGAATGCCAATTCCACGCCTGCCACCTCAATTGATCAACGCCCCCTTGAAAAAGCCGCCGTGTCGCAGGCCGCCATGCGGCCCGATGGCCACGAAGCCTTTGTCCCAACTCGCCCCTTGGTCCTGGACGGGACGCGGCTCTATCTTGCCCGATACTGGTTTTACGAATGCGACCTGGCGCGGCGCCTAAGAAAAGTTGCCGAGGGCTGGATCGATCTTGCGCCGCAAGCCGTGCGTGCCGCCATCGAAGCAGTTTTTTCGCCGGTTTCGCAGGACGATGCCATAGACTGGCAAAGGGTTGCCACGGCCGTTGCCGCCATGAAAAGACTGTGCATTATTTCTGGAGGTCCCGGCACGGGAAAAACGCACACGGTCGCCTGCATTCTCGCCGTTCTGCATCAGCTCCACGGACAGCGGCCTCCGCGCATTGCCCTGGCCGCTCCAACGGGCAAAGCCGCGGCCCGCATCACCGAGTCTCTGCGCCAATCCCCGGCCTCCTTTGCCCATAGAATCCCGTGGAAGGAAAACTTTCCCAAAGAAGCCATGACACTTCACCGGCTTCTCGGAGTGCGCCAGGGACGCGCCGTCCCTCGACACAGCCCGGAAAATCCTCTTCATCTAGACGTTCTGATTGTGGACGAGGCCTCCATGATCGATCTGCCGCTCATGGCCCATACGGCAGCCGCTTTACCACCTCATGCCCGGTTGATCCTCCTTGGAGACAAAGATCAGCTGGCCTCGGTAGAAGCGGGCCATGTGTTTTCCGACCTGTGCGGGCGACTTTCCCAGGGGCTCGTTCATCAAAAGAATCAGGGCCTTATCAGAAGCCGCGAATGGATGGAAAAGCTTCAGGCGGTAACAGGCATGACATTTCCTGAATCATCCTTCTGTGGCGTTAAGGCTCGCTCCCCTCTCAGTGAGTGCACGGTTTTTTTGGAAAAAAATTATCGCTTTCCGCCTCATAGCCCCCTCGGCCGTCTGGCTGCAAGCATTCGGGCCGGAGCCTTCGATGCCGAGGTTTTCAAGGGAAAGCCGTTTTCACCACCAAAGGTCCTACCACGAGCGGAACATGCCGAGGTGCGGTGGCGCTGGGCCCAAGAACACGAACTCTTTCAGGCCTTGAGCCCTGTGGTCAATGGGCGCTTTCAGAAGGTGGCCTGCGCCGAGAGTCTTCAAGAGGCCTTCGGAGAGCTTGACTCTTTTCGCATTCTATGCGCGGTGCGGGAAGGCCCCTATGGAGTGATGGCTATTAACGATCTCGTGGAAACGGCTCTAGCGCGATGTCAACGCATCCCGGCAGGAGCCCGTGCCTACAAGGGCAGGCCCGTGCTCATTCTTGAAAACGATTACCGCGTGGGTCTTTTCAACGGCGATGTGGGCCTTCTGTGGCCAGACCCCGAGGACAATCGCCTTAAAGCCTGGTTCCGTAAGATGGATGGCACTCTTCACAAAGTGCCTCTCTCTCGCCTGCCTGCTCATGAGACCGCCTACGCCATGACGGTGCACAAGTCCCAGGGGTCCGAATTCTCCCACGTCCTCGTGATCCTTCCGGATCGCCACGTCAGCGTACTTACCAGGGAACTGCTCTACACTGCGGTCACCCGCGCGCGGGACGGCGTGGAAATTTGGGCTCACGAAGACATTCTTAAAAACACCTTACAGCGCGTGACCCAACGGCGCTCCGGCCTGGGTTTCCGCCTGTGGGGCGGCCCGTGAAAACCGTCCGTGCCTTCCTCAGCTCCCTCGGCCCTCACGCACCCTCAGCCGTCACCTTTCTAAGGACAGCTCATTTCCACTAGGCCACGGCCAAAGGCGGGGTGCGATGGGCGTGCTTGGAGCGGCCGCTGCACCGTCGCGCAAGGCCTTCGGCACAGGATTTCCGCATCATGAAAAACCTCGTCGCGTGGTCGCTTTGTTCTTTAGGCACCGTCCTCGTGCAAAATGAACCTGACAGCCGGTGCCGAACGGGATATAAGAACCAAAAAGCCAAGCACGGCGGCGGACTGTGTTCGTAGGAGCGCCGCAAGGCCCAATGCTCTTTCCGCGACCGCATGTTCCTTGAATTTGCCTGTCTCCTTTATCTCCGTGGCGCCGCTCCTACGGATGATGATTCGGGATCGGCCCGCTCCATCAAAGGCCGACAAGACGGCATCTTCGTGTTAACCCAAGGAGGTGAGCCATGAGAATCACACTGACGGCCATCAAGGCGGACATCGGCAGCGTCGGAGGGCACATTCAGCCCAGCCGCAGGTTGTTGGAAACGGTGCTGGAGTATGTCAAGCAGCACCACCGGGGACTGCTCATCGATTTTCGGGTCACCTACACCGGCGATGACATCGCCATCCTGTGCACGCACACCGGGGGGGTGGGCAATGAGGATGTGCATCGATTAGCCTGGGAAGCTTTCAAGGCGGGAACGGACGTGGCCAAAGATCAGGGGCTCTACGGCGCAGGCCAGGATCTTCTCAAAGACGCTTTTGCGGGCAATGTTCGAGGGCTCGGGCCTGCGGTGGCGGAAATGGACATCGAAGAAAGAACGTCGGAGCCTTTTTTGTTTTTCGCCGCCGACAAGACCGATCCCGGCGCCTACAACCTGCCCCTCTATTTGGCCTTTGCCGATCCCATGTATTGTTCCGGTCTCATACTTTCCCCGGGCATGTTTCAGGGCTTTTCTTTCACCATTATGGATGTGAGCCATGTGGAAGCCGACCGCGTCATCACCTTGAACGCTCCGGAAGAACTTTACGACATGGCCGCTTTGCTGCGGGATCCCGAACGATTTGTCATCGAATCCATCCATTCTCGGCAGACGGGGGAGCAGGCCGTGGCGGTGAGCACCACGCGGTTGCACAACATTGCCGGCAAATACACTGGAAAGGACGATCCCATCATGCTGGTTCGCGTGCAGGGAGCGTTCCCGGCCACAGGAGAAGTCCTGGCACCGTTCAATCTGGGAGCGTACGTGGCAGGGTTTATGCGCGGCAGCCACAACGGGCCGTTGATGCCCGTCAAGCAGAATACAGGAACGTCCTTCTTTGACGGCCCTCCGATCGTCTCGTGCGCCGCTTATTGCGTTCATCATGGGCGTCTGTCCGGAGCCGTGGACGCTTTTGATCATCCCTACTGGGATCGCGTACGCCAGAAGGTCTCCGACAAGGCCACGGAAATTCGTCGTCAAGGCTTTTTCGGCAATGCCATGCTGCCGTACGCCGAATTGGAATACGGTGGCATTGTCCAAAAGCTCAAAGACTTGGACCAGCGCTTTCAGCTCCGCTGATTTCACGGGCAGGCGCATGTGGCCCAATAATTGCGGCACAGATTGCCGTCCTCTTCAAATCGCCTAAACTTTATAAATGGGGACAAGCAAAAAAGGAGCCGTGATGCCACTCCATCACGGCTCCTTTTTTGCCTATCCGCCCTTGGATAAGCCACTGGTCGGGACGGGCGGATTTGAACCGCCGACCCCTAGCTCCCCATGCTAGTGCGCTGACCAGACTGCGCTACGCCCCGACACTGTCGCGCTCTCATAGCACCAAACCCTCGAACCTGTCAAGGGAACCGGACCGAGCGGTTTTCACCGATTTTTTCCTTTTCGCTGGCAGGGCGCAATCCCAAGGTTTTCATCTTTCGATGCAGGTGGGTTCGTTCCAGGCCGATGTTTTGGGCGGTGAGCGATACGTTCCAGTCAAATTCCCTGAGTTTTCTCCACAGGTATTCCCTTTCGAAATGGGCGCGGGCTTCCCTGAAGGTCGGGCACCCATAGGGGTCGGTTGTCGATTCGTCGTGGCCTAGCCGGTGCAAAAAATCCCCCGGCAAATCCTTGAGGGTGATGGTGCGAGAGGGTGTCATAATGACCAGACGCTCCACGAAATTTTTCAGTTCCCGCACATTTCCCGGCCACGCATACCGACTCAGCAAAGGATAGACTTCCGGGGCGATGACCTTGCGGCCCATGGAACTTTCTCGAGACAATTGATCCAGAAAATCCTCCACCAGCAAGGGAATGTCCTCCAGGCGCTCCCGCAAAGGGGGCACGTGAATGGGAATGACGTTCAATCGAAAATAGAGATCCTGGCGAAACCGGCCCGCTTGAATTTCTTCGGCCAAATCCTTGTTGGTGGCCGCCACGATGCGCACATCCACGCGAATGGTTCGAGAACCGCCCACCCGTTCAAAGGACTGTTCCTGCAAAATGCGCAAGATCTTGGCCTGAGTCTTGAGGCTCATGTCCCCAATCTCATCGAGGAACAAGGTGCCACCGTCCGCCAGGTCAAATTTCCCTCGCCGCCTTTCCTGAGCCCCCGTGAATGCCCCTTTTTCATGGCCGAAGAGTTCGCTTTCGATGAGTTCTTCGGGAATGGCGGCACAATTGACTTCGATGAGAGGCCTCTCCCTTCGGGCACTGAGAAAATGAATGGCGCGCGCAGCCAGTTCTTTGCCTGTGCCGTTTTCTCCGGTGATCAGCACCGTGGCATTGCTGGGAGCCGCCCGTTCGATGAATTCCCGCAGCCGCACGATGGCCGGGCTCTGGCCCGTGATTTGGTACCGTTTTTCCGCCTTTTGGCGCCAGATAAGATTGTCCGACTCTAGCCGTGAAACCTGCAAGGCATTTTGCACGCTCACCAACACCCGTTCCAATGACAAAGGCTTTTCCACAAAATCAAAGGCTCCCATACGGGTCGCTCGCACGGCGGTTTCAATGGTGCCGTGCCCGGAAATGATGATCACAGGCAGTGACGGATATATCTCCTTGATCTGCCGAAGCACCTCCAAGCCGTCCATGCCCGGAAGCCAAATGTCCAGCAGCACCACATCGGGAAGCTCCTTGCGCAGTTCCTCCAAAGCCGCCTCGCCGGTGGCGGCCAAGACCGCCTCATAGCCCTCGTCTTCTAAAACGCCCTTGAGGGATCGAAGGATATTCGGTTCGTCGTCCACCACCAAAACTTTCAATGCCATGGCTTTTCATGCCCTCCATGCCGTATTGTGGAGCGCCCCGTGCGGAAGGCTTTTCCGGCGACGGGATCATTAGGTATCGAGCCGACGAGCGCTTGCCCCGCGAGATTTTTCTGCCGGGCACGTAAGGGTCTCGCCGGCTGCACTGGTCGACCGCAGGCCGCGCTTTCTGGTCGGCGTTCCCTCGGGCGTTCTGCAAAGCCTTTTGGGAGCATGCTCGAGAGGGCGCAGCGCAGGGATCCTGTAGAGGCAATGCAAGGAGCGAAACCTCATTGAGGTTGGCAGCAGCCGATTCAAGGATAAAACATTTGAGCCCTACCGCATAAATCAAGATGTGACCCCCGTTACGGGGCATTGTCGCCAAAGGTCGCCGGCAGTTCGATGACGAACACCGTGCCGCGCGGTTCGTTGTCTCGAAGCCGCACAAAGCCATGATGATCCGCCACGATCTTGGCCACAATGGCCAACCCTAATCCCGTGCCCTTTTCTCTGGTGGAATAATAGGGTTCAAAGGCCCTTGCCTTGGCTTCCACGGACAATCCGGGCCCCGTGTCCGCGCATTCCAATCGAGCGATTTTAAGAATAGGATCATAGTCCAGTCGAATTTCCACCTCTCCCTCTTGACCGTTCAGAGCCTGCACGGCGTTTTCCAACAGATTGTTCAAGACCTGGCGAAACTGATCCGGATCCAGCAAAAGGTCCGGAAAGTCCTCATTGAATGTGACGTGAAACCGAATGTTTGTATAAGTGTGACGGTACAACGTGACGGCTTCCTGGGCCAAGAGCTTTAAATTGCAAGGCTGAGGGCGGGCTTCCGGCATGCGGGCAAATTGAGAAAATTCATTCACCAGTCGCTTCATATGGTCCACCTGCTGAATAATGGTTTCTGTGCATTCGCGGACCACCGTATCCGCCACCGCCATGCCTTTATCGCAACGGCGCTGCAGCCTTTGGGCGGAGAGTCGAATCGGAGTGAGGGGGTTTTTAATTTCATGGGCGATGCGGCGCGCCACTTCCCGCCAGGCCGCCGCACGCTGCGCCCTTTGCAGTTCGCTGAGATCGTCCAAGACGACCACGGCACCCTGAGGCCTCTGGTTCTCATCTTGCAAAACACTGACCTTGACCAGCAGAGCTAGGGGGCGGTTGCCCACCAGAACCTCTACCTGTTTTTCCAAGTAGGTTTGCCGACTGATGCCATAAAGCCGGAGAAAGGATTTAACCACGTCCATGTGTTCCGGCTGCAGAAAATCCCCGTAATGCCGCCCCGTGATCTCGTCGGCGCGAATTCCGGACATCTGTTCGGCCGCCTTGTTCATGGCCCGGACTCTTCCATCCGCGTCCACTCCCACAACCCCGGCGCCAATATTGGCCAAAACGATTTCCATATACCGGCGCCTCGCTTCCAATTCCATATGGCTTTCCTGGAGCGCTTGATACGCCTGGGTCAGTTGTTCTCGGTTCGCTCGCAAATCGCGCACCATGTGGTTGAAGGAGGCCATGAGCAGGCCCATTTCGTCTTCTCGGTCCACGTGCAGGCTCACGCCCAGATCCCCTTGAGCCACTTGGTTTGTGGCCGTCAGCAAGCTTTGAATCGGGCCGGTGATGTGACGCGCCAAGTACAAGCCGAACCAGATGGCCGCAAAAGCCACCAAAAGCGTCACAATGGAAAAGGCAATCACATAGGTGATTTTCAAGGGGGCCTGAAAGAGCTTCAATTGCCGGTAATTTTGATAGCCCTGCACCACCGTGTTCAATTGCGCTGCAAGGTCCGGCGGGAATTTTCGCAACACCCCCAGGTAGCTCGGCTGGAACGGTTCATGGCGTGCTTCGCGCAGAGGGTGCCACACCACAAGGGCGTCCCCGTCTTCTCCCAAGGGCATCAGCAACCCCTCCATCATCGCCCTCGAATCCCGAAGGCGTTCTTGAATTGTTTGGGCAAGAGCCGTCTCAAACCGTGCCCACTCCGGCCGCTGCCAGACCACTCGCAGTGCCTTTCCCTTCCCGTCCACGACAAAGACGGCGTCCAACTGATGCCTCTGCCAAAACATGGGAGGCACATCGAAAAGGAACACGCCGTTTTCGTGGGCGGACTCCTGGGGAAACACCTCAGCCTCCACCAACTCCAGTTCTTGGAGCAGATCCCGCTGCACCTGGCGCACATACCCCTTTCCCAACTCCACACTCTGCGCCAATGACTGCTCCACCTGGGCGCTGAACCAATAATCCAGACTAAGGCTCATGAACTGCACGGCCACGCCAAAAAGAGGCACGGTGGGAATGAGGGTTAAAGCCACAAAGGCTAGAGTAAGTCGCGTGCGAAGTCTGTGGCCCAGCACGCCTTTTTTGCGTTCAAAGACCAACTTTACCAACTGGCGAATCACCAGATACAGAAGCAGAAGCAGCAGAATTAGGTTGATGTTCACCAGGGCGATGAGCAAAACGTTGCCGAAAAGGGGCAGTTCCGATTGGTAGTGAAAGAGCCAACCCTGAAGGGATCCCAAGACCAACACCACGGTCAGGACCGCCAGAATCACGACCCTTTCTCGTCGACGGCGTCGGCGAATCATGGCGGCATCTGGGGACTTCATGACGGCATCTCAACGGGTCGGTGCGTGGGTATAAGCGGCGGTCACCCAAGGTGTTTCAAAATCCCATAGACTCACGAAGAAGAATATGTATCGAAGAATGGAAGGCACTTGAGCCTTGGACAGTTCCGCCTTGACTTGAATGAGGTAGGTCTGATCCGGAACCAACCGCCACAGAGCCATGACCGGCAGGCCCCTCACCTCGCTCATCCATGCTTTGGCCTCTTCCCAACGCTTGGTCGAAAGCCACGAGCTGGGGTCTTCCGCGCGGGAGACGAAATACTGCTCATGCAAGGTGTCGTAGCGAATTGTGCGCTCCACGGTGGCTTGCAGCAAACGCTCACGAATCCACGGCAGCCCCGCCTTGTCCACGACAAGGTGAATGCGAAAGGTCGTGGGCACGCCGCTCTGTACGGCCTGTTCCATGTCCTCATTGAAGCAGTTGTCGATGCGAAAGCTGATTTTGAGGCTGGGCGGGTCGGGGTAAACTTTTAAGTTCATAATATCGGCCCTGTTTCGGGCCCATGCCGGGTCTGAAACCGCGACCATCATGAGCCAAAGACACTGTGCAAAAAAAAACGCCTTGCGCATCGCGTCAAACCCTTCCCCGTCATGGATGTGCTGGGAACGGGATTCTAGCGAAGGCGCTCGGCGTTGACAAGAAGATAGGCCTTTGCCTTTGGGCCTTTGGCCTCAGGCAGGCACCACCGGTGGTTTCCAGTAAAGGTTCGGACGCAGCGGCATGAGCCGTCGCGCAGAAGCCGCAGCGGCCGGCATAAAGCGCACGTATCCAGGTCTTTCGCACAGCGCGCGCAAGAGCCGATTGTGCAGAGCGTGCCCTGCCTTGTAGGCTTCAAAGGATCCAAAGACCGGGAAGGGGCACAACCCCAAGTCGCCCACAAAGTCTAGGACCTTGTGCCGCACACACTCGTCCCGGTACCGCAGTCCGTCGGGATTGAGCACATTCAGGTCGTCAAAGACCACGGCATTTTCCAGGGATCCACCCAAAGCCAGCCCGCGACTCTGCAAACTCTCCACGTCCCTCAAAAACCCAAAAGTGCGGGCGGACGCCACATCCCGAGCAAAAGAGCCCGGATCAAACGACCAGGTCAAGGCCTGACGTCCCACCAAAGGATGGGGAAAGTCGATGGTGTAGCAAATGCGCAACACATCGGAAGGAAACACCTTAATATACGCATCTCCCTCGCTCACCATGAACGCACGCTGAACGCGCAAACACTGCTTGGAAGCCCTTTGGGCTTTCACGCCGGCATTTTGAAGAATTTCCAGAAACGGCTTGGCACTGCCGTCCAGAACCGGCATTTCGACTCCATCGATTTCCACCCGCAGGTTGTCCAGACCGGCCACCCGCACCGCCGCCATGAAATGTTCCACCGTGGACACGGACACGCCATCCTTGCCGATCACGGTCGCCAAGGATGTGTCCACCACATGGTCGTAGCGGGCCGGCACGGCCGGAGTTCCCGGCACATCGACGCGGTAAAAGACCACGCCGTGGTCGGGAGGCGCGGGACGAAGCCTGACATGCACATGAGCCCCAGAATGCAGGCCCGTCCCGCCAAATCGCACTTCCGCTCGAATGGTATGCTGCGTGAAAAGGTCATAGCGCACTGGTCTCTTCCTCCTCGCCGTCCTCTCATGGCAAGGGGCGTACCAGCCGAGCCCATCCCACTTCAGCACGTCCAAAATATCCGAGATTCCCTTTTCCATCCAAGAGTTAGCACCCTCACGCCTCCCAAGGACTCAGTCGAAGGCCCTCGCCCTGTTGTGGCGCAAAACCCACAGAGCTCCGCAAGGTGTGTGCTTTTTGCAACGCTACGCGCGTTTTAAGGTGAATTTCCAGGCACACCACCAGGCATCGGGGTGAGCGTCGGGTGGGCATCCCACGCACTCGGTCTGAATGCGCGGGTCGATGGCTTCCGCAAAATAGGGATATTCCACGAGTCCAGCCGATTTGCACGGGTAGTCCGGAAGGCCTTTGCGCTTGCGAGCCCCTTGAACGCGGCAGTCCACCATGCGAAAAATAAAGCTGTGCTCATCCACGTCCTCAATCGTCTGCCGGTTGATGCGCGCATAGAGGCGATAGCCCAGAGCGGCCTTGAGCCCTTCCAGGCCGGGCAAGGGGGAGAGGCCGAGGAGCTTCTTAATACGCAAGGCTTCGTAGGGTGAAAAGCGTGTCCAGCAGGTATCGTTACAGCGTTTGGCCGTATCCATGCCGAAGCGTTTTTCCACGGCCTGAAACCACACACCGTCGTTGGCCAGCCAGTTGATTCCCACGGCATTCATGAGTTCAAGCAGCTTGGCTTTGTCCAGGCTTTTCAGCGCCTTGGGCACCTCACCGTCCATCTCAAAGCCCAAAACCTTGGACAAGCGCTTCAAAATAATGGAAAAAGCCGCATCACCAGCTTCCGCCTCCACGTCCATGGCCTTGCTCATGCCCAGTTGGTATTCCACTTCCCGAAACCAGCATCCGTAATGCACCAGGGTGCGCCGAAGACCGTCCATCACCCAGGGAATGAGTTCCTCGGCCGTTAGTTCTTCAAAGTTCTTGATTGCCGGTTCCTGACTCATAAGGGCCACCTCCTGTTTTGATTGTCCGCATCCACACGCCAAGGGAAAATAACAGGTTTGGCCATGCTTCTCGGGCCTCATCCTTCGCTGCTGTCCAAGACTTGCCGAACCCGAAGGGCCAAATCTTGGTATCCGAAAGGTTTTGGCAAAAAGAACACGCCCGGGTCCAAGACCCCGTGATGGGCAATGGCATTGGCAGTATAACCCGATGTGAAAAGAACCTTTATGCCGGGGCGTCGATCTCGAATCTCAGCTGCGAGATTTTTTCCGTTCATATCGGGCATCACCACGTCGGTGATGAGCAAGTCGATGAATCCGGGGTGTTCTCGTGCCGCGTCAAGAGCCTGCACGGGACCTGCCGCCACCAGGACCTCATAGCCCAGATCCTTGAGCATCGTCTCCGTCATTTCCAAGAGCACACGATCGTCTTCCACCACAAGGATGGTTTCCCCCCTGGCCCGGGGGATTTCTGGGACGGATCGTTCCTCCACGGCCGTCACTTCCGCCTCGTGCGCTCGAGGCAAGTAAATCTTGAACGTCGTTCCCACCCCGACTTCACTATACACATTGACGAACCCTTGATTCTGTCGAACAATGCCGTAGACGGTGGACAGGCCGAGGCCGGTGCCTTTGCCCATCTCCTTAGTGGTGAAAAAGGGTTCAAAAATCTTGCCCAGGGTGTCTTTATCCATGCCGCAGCCCGTGTCGGTCACGGCCAGCATGACGTAGTCCCCGGGGACAAACTCTGCATGGGCGGCACAATACGCTTCGTCAAAGGACACATTGGCCGTTTCCAAGGTGATCGTTCCCACGCCGCCAATGGCATCCTTGGCATTGACGCACAGGTTGACCAGAATCTGATCCAGCTGCACAGGGTCTAGCTTAACCTTCCACAGGTTCGCCCCCGGCTGCCACACCAGATGGATGTCTTCACCGATAAGGCGCTGCAGCATCTTCAAGGTGCCGGCCACCGCGGTATTCACGTCGATGAGCACCGGATTGATGATCTGTTTGCGCGCAAAAGCCAGAAGCTGGCGCGTGATGGCTGCGGATCGTTCCCCGGCCCGAATTATTTCATGAAGGTACCTCGCCACGACGCTTTCCGATGGCACACGCCGCAGAGCCATATCCGCGAAACCCAAAATAATGGTCAAGCTATTGTTGTAGTCGTGGGCCACCCCGCCTGCCAGGCGCCCGACGGATTCCAGTTTTTGTGCTTGATGGAATTGCTCTTCCAGCCGAAGCTTTTCCGTGATGTCGCGCATGACGGCCACGAAGTTGACGATGCGGCCTTCGGCATCCTTGACCGGCGTGATGGTGGCTTCTTCGGTGTACAAGGTGCCATCTTTTTTCTTATTGACCATGCGGCCCGACCATTTCTTGCCGGCCTTCAAGGTGGTCCATAGTTCCCGATAGAACGCCTCATCCTGCAGCCCGCTCTTCAAGATGCCCGGCTTTTGGCCCACAGCCTCGTCCCGCGTGTATCCCGTGACCGTCTCAAAGGCCGGATTCACGTACTGAATAAAGCCCTCGGGATCGGTGATGAGCACCACCTCTCCGGCCTGCTCAATGGCCGTCAGCCATCGAGCCCGCTCCGCTTCCATCCGTTTTTTCCCCGTCACATCATGGATGACGGAGTGCAGATACGCTTTTCCGCCCACATCCACTCGGCTGCTGTACACTTCCACGTCGCGCACGGACCCGTCAGCGCATCGGTGTTGGAATTCAAAATAGCCCCGCCGGCCGCCTTCCACTTCCGCCATACGTTCTTTGACGACTTCCGGCGGTAGCGTGTTGATCTGCTGAATGAACATCTGGGTCAGTTGTTCATGAGACCAGCCGTACAAGGCGACGGCGGCCTGGTTGGCGTCCACGATGCGCCCGTCCGTGGGATCAATGAGCAGTTTGACGGCCTTGTGGTCTCGAAAAAGGCTTCTGTAGCGGGCCTCGCTTTGCCGAAGTCCCTCTTCGGCTTGGCGATGCTCCACCACTTGGTGGATGATTCCCGCCAGAATCTCAAGGGTTTCCGCGTCGGATTCCGTGTAGTCCGAAGTCTTGTTGGCCAGGGCCAAAAGTGCCCGCGGCACGCCGTCCCGCACAACAGGGACCACCAGAAGGCGCCGCAGCCGCCCATGCCCTTCGGGCAATCCCCTTTCGAGGCGCGACGAGCCGTATGCATTCACGATGACGGGTTTTCCTGTTCGAACCGCATCGGCCCACAAACCGGCCTGGTGCAGCTCACGATGCCCTTCGTCAACACGGCCTCCACAAAACGACTTGGGCACGTTTTCGGACCAGTGCACGCATGAAACGCGTGAGCCATCGCCGTTCAAAGCGACGTAAAAACCTTCGCCGCTTTCCAAAAGATCGGCCACGGCTTGAAGCGTTGGGGGCAGCACCTCGTCGAGCCCCTGAGTTTCCGAGCGTTCCATGAGTTCAAGGCGAATTTCCATGATGCGCCGGGACAGCCTTTCCCGGCTCTGATCCCGCACACAAAAGATGAGAGCCTTGGAGTCGTTCGAGGCCCCTTCCAGTTTTGAGATCTTCAGCGCTACCGGAACCTTGCGACCCGACCGCGTCTGGACGAAAATTGTCTCATCGCCCTCCAACTCTCCCCCCTGTCGAGCGAGTCGCCAGAGGCCTTCTTCCAGCAGATTTTTCCGCTCGCCGCACACCGTCACGACGTTGGCCAAGGGCTTTCCGTGAACCTCTTGGGCTGACCATTCCGTTAGCTTTTCCGCCTCGGCATTCCAGACCTCCACACGGCCTCGAGAGTCTGTGGCGATGACCGCCTCGCTCATGGCCTGGACCACGGCCGCCTGGCGTGCCAAAGATCGCCGCAGTTCGGCTTCAGCTTGATAGAGTCTTTTAAAGTGAGCTTTGTGCGCCCTTTGTTTAGCCCAAAAAACGAGCACGAACAGAAGAATTATAAAACCGATAATGTGCCCCACGGTGGACAGAAAGATTTTACGGCCGGCTGCTTCAATCTCGCGGCGGTCCATCTTGACCACCAGGAACCATGAGGTCCCCTGAACGGGCGTGATGGCCGCTTTCACAGGAACACCGCGGTAGTCGATTCCGTAAACCACACCGGTGTGCCCTTGAGCGGCCATGGCGGCTGGAGAATCTTGCCGGTTCAATGGCAGGCGAAGCCGGAACGCCGCATCGGGCGCGTAACGCAACGCACTGAGGAAAATCACCGCATCCCCTTCGCGCCGCACTAACAACACTTCACCACTGGCACTGGGCACGGGCCACACCTGGGTGACAGGATCGATGAACCGGGATGCCCTGGTGACAAGCAGAACACCCCCAGCGGCCTCGCCAGGAAAAGTTCCACTGCAGACCACGGGCACGGCCACGCCCAAATGAGCCTGCTTGGTGCGGGTATCGAGGTGCACGTCGGTCATGATGGGCCGCAAATTTCGAAGCGCCTCTTGGATGGCAGCAACCCCTTCAGAATGCACCTCTTCTGTTCCGCTTAGAGAAAAGCGCACCTTTCCGTCTCGGTCCAGCAGAATCACGTCGTCCACATCATGGCTGACGGCCACGTATCGGACCAGATCTTCCAGCGTTTTCGACGGCGCCGTCCCGTCACCGGCCAAATACTGTGACAAAGGTTCCATGAAAGCTGCAGATTTTTGCAGCGCCAAGGCATCGTCCATTTGGTCTTGCACCCAGACGGCCAGTTCTTGGGCTTTGTATTCGGCTATGGTCTTGAGAAATTGGTCGCTTTCTTTGGCGTGGGTCTCCAGATGAGCGCGAAGAACCCAAGCGCCACCCGCGGCAAAGGCTATGGCGGCAATGGCGCACAGCACAATCCATCGCCACGACATGGTCGGTTGTGCGTTTTCGCTTTTCACGGATCGGTTTCTCCTGCCTCCAAAGCAGCCAAAGCCTTTTGCGCCGCGTTCTGTTCCGCCGCCTTCTTGCTTTTGCCCTTGCCTCGAGCGAGCACACGCCCTTCAAGACTCACACTGACGTAAAAGGTTTTGTCGTGATCCGGGCCCTCTTCCCGTTCCACATCGTACTGGGGCACCAGACGTTTTTTTGCCTGCGTGACTTCTTGAAGCTGCGTCTTGAAATCCTTGTCCAGCCGGCGCAGGGGATCCTCTTCCGCGGCCACCTGTTCGAGTTTTTCATCGAAAAACCGTCGCACCACACGGAAGGCGGCATCCAGACCGCCATCCAGGTACACGGCTCCAAGAAGGGCTTCCACGGCATCCGCCAGAATGGACGGCTTGGCTCGCCCTCCCGACATTTCCTCCCCTTTGCCCAGTCGCATGAGGAGTCCCAATCCCAGCTGGGCGGCGATGGTCGCCAGACGATTTTCATTAACCAGGGATGCCCGCATGCGAGACAAGTTTCCTTCATCGGCGTGAGGAAATGTCTTTAGCAGCATGTGGGAAATGATGAGACTGAGAACCGCATCCCCGAGAAATTCCAGGCGTTCGTTATCGCCGACAGCCGTCTCAGGTCTTTCATGGGCGTAGGACCGATGCACCAGGGCCTGACGCAACAGATCTGCGTTTTGAAAGCGATGTCCCAAAAGCTCTTGCAGATGAAGAAGGGGTCTTGTGCTCACGAAATTTTCCTGTTAGGAGTGAGAGGGTGCTTTTCGTGCATATCAAGTGAAGATATTGTTTTCCGTAGCACCACCCACTGTCAAGGGACGAATGCATTGGAAGGCCGTATGATCATTTGGGTCTCTTTAGCCGAGCCCATGTCGGGCCGCTTCGTGTTCCTGGACCGCGACGGCATTCTCAACCGGGACCGCCCCGACTATGTCAAAAATCGCGATGAGTTCATTTTCTATGCCGATGCGCTGGAAGCGCTGCGATGGTTGCGGAGGCGGTCCATCCATGTGGTGATCATCAGCAACCAATCCGCGCTGCATAGAGGGCTGATGGATTGGCAGGCGTTTTTTCAACTGCACGGTCACATGGTTCGGGAAGTGCAGCGCGCCGAAGGGTGGATCGATGCGGCCTTTTATTGCCCGCACCGACCCGACGAAAAGTGCTCATGTCGAAAGCCGGCACCCGGCATGATTCGGGCCGCGGCCTCCTTATTTTCCATCCCTCTTGCCGAAACGGCCTTTATCGGGGACAAGCTCAGCGATGTGGCTGCGGCCGAAAATGCGGGCTGCCTTCCCGTCCTTGTGCAGCGGACATCGCAGTCGGTGGACGTGCCGGAGCACGTTCGGGTATACAACTCTTTGCTCGATGCGGTAAGAACACTGGTGTGAGGGCAAAAAATGGTGGAGGTCCCGCACAACGCCATGCCCTTTCGCGGCGCGTGCTGGATCTTTCAGAATGTTTTCTGGAACAACGGGCCAGGCCCTGGCCATTGAGGAGCGATGGAAGATGGAAACGTGTGACAGGCCCATGGACAGTCGAAAAGTCCCGGTGGACGCGCAAGGGATCGTCAACTATACGCGAGTTTTTTACAACGCCCCAACACCCGTGCTTTACGAACAGGCCATCAAACGCCAGGAAGGCCTTTTGGCCCGCAGTGGCCCTTTGGTGGTACGTACCGGAGCTTACACCGGGCGGGCGCCCCAAGACAAATTTCTCGTTCGTGAGCCTTCCAGCGAGGACAAAATATGGTGGGGACCCGTTAATCGAGCTTTTGACCCAGAGGATTTCGACAAGCTGGAAGCGCGACTTCTCGCGTACTTGCAGGGTCGAGAAATCTACGTGCAAGACTGTTACGTGGGGGCCGACCCCAAGTATCGCGTGGCCGTGCGCATCATCACGGAAATGGCTTGGCAGAGCCTGTTTGCACGAAACATGTTCATTCGCCTTCGAGATCGAACAGAACTGGCTGATTTTCAACCGGACTACACGGTCATT
Source organism: Desulfosoma caldarium (assembly GCF_003751385.1). NCBI lineage: Bacteria > Pseudomonadati > Thermodesulfobacteriota > Syntrophobacteria > Syntrophobacterales > Syntrophobacteraceae > Desulfosoma > Desulfosoma caldarium. Next base: position 363,041 of record NZ_RJVA01000010.1, read on the forward strand.
GCCGCACCCCATTTTCGCGCCTCCCCCGAAGGGGACCACACACGTTCTGGGGCCTTTATTATCGAACACTTCGGCAAACAACGCATCCTCATCGGCGGCACGGGCTACGGCGGCGAGATCAAAAAGTCTGTGTTCACCATGATGAATTTCATTCTGCCTGAAAAGGGCGTCTTTCCCATGCACTGCTCGGCCAACGTGGGCCCAAATGGACACTCGGCCATCTTTTTCGGCCTTTCCGGTACCGGAAAGACCAGCCTTTCCGCCGATCCCCATCGAACTCTGGTGGGTGATGACGAACACGGCTGGAGCGACAACGGCATCTTTAATTTCGAAGGCGGCTGCTACGCCAAAGTCATTCGTTTGTCCCAGGAAGCTGAGCCCCAAATCTATCGGTGCACGCAACGGTTTGGCACGGTCTTGGAGAACGTGGCCATTGACACGAACACACGGGAAATCGACCTGAACGACGATTCCCTGACGGAAAACACTCGCGCCGCCTATCCTCTGTTTTTCATTGAAAACGCTTCTGCGGACGGCATGGCGCCCCATCCCAAGGACATTGTCATGCTCACCTGTGACGCCTTCGGCGTCCTGCCGCCCATTGCACGGCTACAGCCTCACGAAGCCATGTTCCACTTCCTTTCCGGTTACACGGCCAAGGTAGCCGGCACGGAAGCCGGCATCACGGAACCTCAGGCCACCTTCAGCACCTGCTTCGGCGCCCCGTTTATGGCGTTGCCGCCCCCCGTGTACGCCGAACTGCTGCGGCGCCGCATGGAAGCCCACGGGGCTCGATGCTGGCTCATCAATACAGGCTGGACGCAAGGTCCCTACGGCGTCGGCCACCGCATTCCCATCGCCTATACCCGCGCCATGGTCCACGCGGCCTTAAATGATGCTTTGGACACTGTGGCCTTTCACAAGGAACCCTATTTCGGGCTGCTGGTGCCTGAAGAATGCCCCGGCGTTCCCAAGGAACTCCTGACCCCCGCCGCCACGTGGCAGGACCTTCGAGCCTATGAAAACCAAGCGAAACACTTGAAAGGACTTTTTCGAAAGAATTTCGAGCAATACGCAGACCATGTGGATCCTGCCGTTCGCGCCGTCTTGGGCTGAAAGGGGGCGCCATGTTTTTTCCGCCGTTTCTCGTGGTCTTTTTCTTTCTGTTCGTCTTCTTACTTTTTCTGGTCTTCGGGCTCGTCAAATTCGGGCTCTTTGCCATGGCTTTCGCCCGATTGGGCATTCCACCGGAACACCTTTTTTCCCTTCTTTTTCTTTGCATGATCGGCAGTATGATCAACATTCCCGTCAAACGGCTTTCACTGGACGACGAGCCTGCGCCCATCGATCTGGTCTCCTTTTTTGGCCTGCGCTACCGACCGCCCCGGTGGCGGCGGCCTCGAGAAATGGTTCTGGCCGTCAATGTGGGCGGTGCCGTCATTCCCACCATGATCTCCCTCTATCTTTTGATTCACGCGCAGCATCCCTTTCGAATGCTCTTGGCCACAGGCGTCGTCACCTACGTGATCCATCGCATGGCCCGACCCGTTCCCGGCTTAGGGATTGCCACACCCATGTTCATTCCACCTCTGGTGGCCGCCTTAGCCGCTCTCGTCTTAAATGCCTCGTGGGCGCCTCCCACGGCCTACGTGGCCGGGACCTTGGGAACCCTTATCGGGGCCGACCTTCTGAACCTTCATCGCCTTCGTGAATTGAGGGCTCCCGTGGCCTCCATCGGCGGAGCTGGCACCTTTGATGGCATCTTTCTTACGGGCATTCTTGCCGTTCTCTTATCTTGGTAACTGGGGGGAAAAAACATGCCGACCAGCGCCGTCTATTTCATCGATCTTCGAGCCGATGATGCGTGCAGTCTTTTGGACAAGATCACGTGGCTTCTCAAGGAAGCCGGCCTTGCCAAGAGGATTCCCAAGCGGGCCTTGACTGCCGTCAAGATTCATTTTGGAGAACGAGGCAACACGGCCTTTGTGCGCCCTCTTCTGGTCAGGCCGATCGTCGATGCCATTGAGGCGGCCGGAGGACGACCGTTTCTCACCGATGCGGGAACCCTGTATGTGGGCACGCGAGGCAATGCCGTGGATCATCTGGTCACGGCCATGCGCAACGGCTTCGTTCCGGAAGTGGTGGGCGCTCCGGTGCTCATCGCCGACGGCCTGGACGGCCGGGATGAGGTGGCGGTTCCAGTCTGTCTACAGCGGTGCCAGGATGTCTATATCGCCTCGGCCCTGGCTCGCGCCGATGCTTTGGTGTCCGTCGCGCATTTCAAACTGCACGAATTGGCAGGATTCGGCGGCGCCATCAAGAATGTGGGCATGGGCGGCGCTTCCCGCCGCGGCAAGCTCGCGCAGCACAGTGTCATGGAACCCAAGATACGGCCGAAAAAATGCATCGCCTGCGGATCCTGCGTCGCGGTGTGCGCCCATGACGCGCTCGCTTTGGTAGAGCGCCCGGAAGGCATGGCGCGTCCCAAGGAAGCCATCAAAAAAGTCGCTCGCATCGATCCCTCCAAATGCGTGGGATGCGGTTCATGCATTCATGCGTGCCCTGAAGGTGCTATTGATATTCAGTGGGACAAAGACATTGCAGGCTTTATGGAGCGCATGGTGGAATACACCGTGGGTGCCCTTTACAGAAAAGAAAACAAGAGCTTTTTTATCAATTTCCTCACCCAGATTTCCCCCGCGTGCGACTGCCATGCTTCCGCCGACGCGCCCATTGTGGCCGATATCGGCATCATGGCCTCGGCCGATCCCGTGGCCATAGACCAGGCGTCCGTGGATATGATGAATGCGCAACCCGTCCTGGCCAACAGCCGTCTCGGAAACATGAACCCACCGCCTGCGGACAAGATTCGTGCCGTGTATCCGCACATTCCGTGGGAACATCAACTGGAATATGCCGAATCCTTGGGTCTGGGTTTTCGAAGCTACGAGCTCATCACCGTCAAGCCTCCCAAAAAACGCAAGCGCCACTAAAGTCTTCGGGGCCAAAGCCTTGCCAAAAGCGTTTCACTGCAGTAAAAGAGGCGGCGGAAGTGCCAAGCTCACTGGTGGGGCTCCCGGACTTCAAATCCGGTGTGGGGCGCTGAGGGGCGTCCCAGGTGGGTTCGATTCCCATGCACTTCCGCCATGTCACATCACTTACGGCTGATGCCGCACATCAAGGCGTAAAGTGTTTCCATGTGGGGAACCTGCACGCCATGGCGCCGGGCGATGCGCACCGCGTTGCCCAAAATGGCTTCCACTTCCATGGGCCGTCCGGCTTCGTAATCTAAGAGCATACTTGTCTTGTACGGGGTCATGGTGCGCGTGTCGGCGATCATGCGATCCACCACATCGTCGGGAAGCGCATGCCCCACCGCCGACGCCACGGCACACACCTCTTGCATGACCGCGCGCACGAGATTCTCTGTTTCCTCGTGGCCCAACATCTCTGCGGTGCTGGCGCCCCCACACAGCACGGACATGGGATTGAAGGGAGCATTCCACACAAGCTTCTGCCACCGTGCCGTGACCACACTGGCCGTCACCTCACAGGGCACACCGGCGCGTCGAAAGATTTCGGCCAGTTTTTCGGCGGTGCTGGAGGCTCCTTGGGGGTATCGGCCCAGCACCAAGCGGCCGTAATCCTGATGCAGCACATAGCCGGGGGCCGTGCGATGAACGCAAATGAAGGCCAGCCCGCTGAGAATTTCATTCTCGGGAAAGGCTTCGGCCACGGGTCGCTCCACATCCACGCCGTTTTGAATGAGGAGCACCGAAGTTTTCGGCCCCATCGCCCCTCGAATCAGTTCTTCTGGCCTAATGTGCTCCAGAACCTTAAGACCCACCAGAATCACGTCAGGATAGCGGCCCAGATCCTCGGCCTCTCGCACCACGCGATCCGGTCGAAAATGAAAATCTCCTGCCGGACTCTGAATACGAATCCCTTCCCGGACCACCACGGCATAGTCAGACCGGGCGACCACGGACACGCACGCGCCCCCTTGGGCCAAACGCCCTCCGTAGTAGCCGCCGATGGCGCCCGCCCCCACAACCAAAACATCCATTCGCTGCACCTCCTTAAAGATCGTCAAGGCACGCCGGACAATTCGTGAACTATTCTCGATCCGGCACCCTGGCTTGCGCTTTGACGCTTGGGCCTTCCAAGAGGCGTACTTCTACGGGAACACCGAATTCCTGCCGCAGTTCAAAGGCGGTTTTTCGCACCAGGTGTTCCAATTCTTTGATCTCGTCGCTGAAAAGCGCCTCTTCCATGCCCAGGCGCACTTCCAAGGCTTTGATGCCGCCTTGCTGCACAAGATGCACGGAAAGCCGCTGCGGCGCAAAGCCCACGGTCTGGGCGACGCGAACCGCCACCTGGTCCCTTTGTATCTTGACCCCTTGGATGACCATAAGGTCATCCACGCGCTCCGGAAGCCATTCCAGTCGAAGAAGGGTTCGCCCGCACGGACATGGTCCATTCAACACGCGCACGAGGTCGCCGGTGCGAAAACGAATCAAAGGAAACGCCTGAATGGTCAGACTGGTCAGCACCAGTTCCCCGCTCTCCCCTTCTGCCACCGGTTCCTGGGTTTTGGGGTTGAGCACTTCCACCGCGAAATGGTCCTCGGCCACATGCAGTCCCTCATGGGCGTCGCACTCATAGGCCACTGCCGGGCCGGGCACTTCGCTCAGTCCGTAATGTTGCCAGGTGGTCACATGGAGATGGTCTTCGATGGCCCGGCGCACCGGGCGTTCGGCCGGTTCGCCCACCAGGATCAAGGTCTTGAGGGACAGTTCGTTGGGATTGATGTCGGCGGCAAACAAGAGTTCCTGCATCTGCAGGGCCGAGCTGGGCGTTGTGACCAGCACCGACGTCTTGTAATCTCGAAGCACCAAAATCTGTTTGCTGATGTGCAAAGCATTCAAGGGAATGACCCCCGCCTGCAGCGCCTCGGCCCCGTCCTTGTAATCTCGGCCCCAGTTGGCCAAACCGGGATGCAAAACAATCTGCACAATATCGTCGGCACTCACCCCCGCGGCTCGCAGCGCTCGGGCCACCAATTCCTTCCACACTCTAAGGTCCCTGGCGGTGTAGCCGCTCACCGTCAATCCACCCGCGGCTCCCGGGGCCGTATGAATGCGCACGATGTCCCGCAAGGGCACGGCAAATAACCCGTAGGGATAGTGCTCGATGAAATGACGCCGTTCGGTAAAAGGAAGGCGCCTGAGGTCTTCAAGGCTCCCGATGTCCTGAGGGGACAAGCCCAAGGCTTGAAAACGGTTGCGATAAAACGGCACGCTTCGATACGCTCGATTGCAGGAAACCTGAAGCTGCTCCAACTGCTGTTGCCGTCGGTCTTCAGGTGACCACCCTTCTCCGTTGCCGTTCTTTACATCGACCATCAGGCCCTCCCCTCCGCAAATTCCCGATAATCCTTGCCCAGGTACGCCCTTTTGACTTCTTGATCGTCCAACAGGTCTTGAGCCCGCCCTTGCAGAACCATGCGGCCGGTCTCCAAAACATAGCCTCGAGAAGCTATGGTCAAAGCCGCTCGAGCATTTTGTTCCACAAGAAGAAAGGTGATCCCTTCGGCATTGAGCTGCACGATGATGTCAAAAATCTTTTCCACCAACAGGGGGGCAAGGCCCGTGGAAGGCTCGTCGAGCAGCAGCATTTTGGGGCGGCTCATGAGGGCTCGAGCCATGGCCAGCATCTGCTGTTCTCCTCCGGAAAGGGAACCTGCCGGTTGTTCTTTCCGCTCAGCCAGTATGGGAAAGAGCTCATAGACGCGTTCCAGATCCTGACGGACCCCTTCCTTGTCCCCCCGGCGCAGACGAAGGTAAGCTCCAAGCACCAGATTGTCCCTGACGCTCATGGGCGGAAACAGCCACCGCCCTTCGGGCACCAGCCCGATACCCGCCGCAACGATCTCGGGCGGTTTTTTGCCGGCGATAGGACGATCCTCCATGAGGATTTCCCCATGCCAGGGAACAATCAGACCGGCCACGGCCTTCAGCAATGTGCTTTTCCCCGCCCCGTTGGCGCCCACCAGGGCCACAATTTCCCCACGCCTGACGGAAAGGCTCGCGCCGTGCAAGGCTTCAATGCGGCCGTAGCCGGCTCGAAGGTTGCGAACCACCAACATAGAATCCAGCTGCCTTTCCGCTCTTTAGCGTTTCTTTCCCAAATAGGCTTCCATCACCGCCTCACTGGCCTGAATTTCTCGAGGAGTGCCTTCCGCCAGCTTGCGCCCCCGATCCAGAACCACGATGCGATCGCAGATATCCATGGTGAGGTTCATGTCGTGTTCAACCAAAAGCACGGTCACGCCCAAAGAGCGGATCTTTTGCACGAGCTGGGACAATCTTTCCGTTTCCACGGCATTAAGTCCGGCCGCGGGCTCATCCAACAACAGCAGCTTCGGACCACTGGCCAAAGCGCGCGCGATTTCGACGAGGCGCTGCCATCCAAAGGGTAAATCCACGGCCATGCGCTGGGCGGCATTCGCCAGCCCGACCATGTCCAAGAGTTCCATGGCCCGTTGTCGCGCCCACCGCTCTTCGCGACCCACCCACGGCCAGCGCACCATGGCATCCAGCAAGCCGCAACGGGTTCGACTGTGGAAGCCTACGAGGACATTTTCCAGCACGGTCATAGTGCTGAAAAGTTCCACGTTCTGAAAGGTTCGTCCGATGCCGCGCCGCACCAATTCGTGCATGGGCCGACCGTGAATGGCCACGCCGTCCAGGAACACGGATCCTCTGTCGGGAGTGAAGGCGCCGGAGATGATATTGAAGAGGGTGGTCTTTCCGGCCCCGTTGGGTCCGATGAGGGCATGAATGTGGCGGGGCGCCACCGAAAAGGAAACCTCATACAAGGCCTGAACGCCTCCAAAAGCCTTGCAAACTCCGTCAATTTTCAAAAAAGCCTCCCCTACGCTCACTACCGTCTCCCACCCCCGCAACAACGCTTTCCCTATAATTGATGCGCGCGGGACCGAGCGCGCTGCACGGCATCTAGGACGCCTCGCGTGAGTCCCTGGGGAAGAAAAATCATGACCACCATGAGAATCAGACCGTAGACCATCATTTCATAATCGCAAAACACGTGAAGCCACTCCGGAAGCAGGGTGATGACCGAAGCGCCGAGCAAGGAACCCCAAATACTGGCCATGCCGCCGATGACCACCATGGTGACCATGCGTATGGACATGAGAAAATCAAAGGAACTGGGGCTGATGAACCCCAAAAGATGCGCATAAAGGTATCCGGCCAAGGCGGCCATCAGGGCGCTGAAGGAAAACATCACGGCTTTGAAGTGCGCCGTATGGATGCCACTGGCGGCCGCTCCGCCCTCACTGTCCCCAAGCGCTCGAAGCGCCCAGCCCACGCGTGAATCCACCACTCGAGCGCACAAGACCAAGAACAAAACCACCGTGGCCCACACAGTGTAAAACCCGCTTCGGCCGAGTTCCACTGTGATGAACCCTAAGGCCAATGGAGGAATGCCCACCAATCCTGAGGCCCCTCCGGTGTAAGTGTCCCATTCTCGAAAGATCACATGGGCAATGATGCCCAAGCCCAAGGTTCCCATGGCCAGGTAATAGCCGGAAAGGCGAAGCACAGGCCGCCCGATGAGATAGCCCACGAGGCACGCCGCCCCCAGGACCACGGGCAGCGCAGCCAATGGGGACCACTGAAAGTGGGTGGTGAGAATGCCCGTGCCGTAGGCTCCCAAGCCAAAAAAAGCAGCATGCCCCAAAGAAATCTGCCCCGCATAGCCCATGAGCATGTTCAAGCCCAGCGCCAACAGGGTGTGAATGCCGATGACAATGAGAAGTTGCAGGGTGTAGGGGTTGTGAACCCAAAAACCGACGGCCACAACCCCCACGGCCAACGCGGCGGTCGACCACAGCCTTTTTTCGAAACCCACCGACGCTCCTTTGCTTCACCAAACCCTAGAACCGTTTCACCGCCGAAGCGCCCAACAGCCCGGACGGACGCACCATCAAAATGATCAAAAGAACCAGGAACGCAATGGCATCCTTGATGCCCGAAGAGAAATAGCCCACACCCAAGGATTCCAACACACCCAGCACAACACCTCCAAGGGCCGCCCCCCAATGGCTTCCCAGCCCTCCCAGCATGGCGGCACAAAAACCTTTGAGACCCAGCATGGTGCCCATATCGTAACTGCACATGGTGATGGGCGCGATGATCACGCCACCTACAGCCCCCAAGGCGGCACTTAGACCAAAGGCCAACAGCACCATGCGTTCGCTGGGAATGCCTAAAATCCACGCGGCGTGTCGATGAATGGCACAGGCTTCCATGGCCTTACCGCTCAAAGTGCGCTTGGCGAAAAGATGCAAGCCCGTCATCAGGGCCACCACGATGCCCAAAATCCACAGGCTTTGCGGCATGAGCGCCGCCCCCAGCACTCGCACGGGTTTCACCGAAGCCGTCAGGGCCGGCACGCTGTAGGGATCCTTGCCCCACAATCGCATGGCCACCCCCCGAAGAAAAATGCTCGCGCCCACGGTGATGATGATGAGGGTGATCGGTTCCGGTTTCTTGACCGGCCGCAGCGCAATCCGTTCCAGACAAAGGCCCAGCACGGCTACCAGAACCACGGCTATGGCAAAGGCAGCCACCAGGGGCCATCCCAGCGCCACGCTCAGAGTATAAAAACCCAGGCCACCCAACATCACCCATTCGCCTTGAGCAAAGTTGATGAGGTCCGTGGCGTTGTAGAGCACATTGAAGCCCAGGGCGATGAGCCCGTAGATGGCCCCCGTGGTCACGCCGGTAAGAAAAAACTGCAGGAACTCACTCATGGTATTGGATGCGCCCTATTTCAATCCAAAAGCTTCCAGGTACCGTTGCGAATTTCCACCATGACGAACGCGTCAGGCCCCAAGCCGTTATGGTCTTGAGCTGTCATGGTGAACACCCCGGTGATGCCCACATGGCCGGAAATCTTCTCCAGATTGTCACGAATCTTGGCCTTGTCGCCACCGGTGCCCTTGAGGGCCTTGGCCAGCATGTGCATGGCATCGTAGGCGTAGCCTCCGAAACCGGACACGCCCCCGCCGTAGCGCTTGGTGTACTCGGCGATGTAGCGGGTCAAAACGGCCTTTTGAGGATCAGAGGCCGGCAAGAGATCGGCCACGAGAATCTTCCCCGTAGGCAGACGAATGCCTTCGGCCGCTTCGCCGGCTAGTTCGATAAACTTGGGCGACGCCACGCCATGGCTTTGATACAGAGCGAAAGTGAGCCCCAGCTGGCGCATGTTCTTGGCCACCACCGCAGGCCCCGGATTGGTGCCCCAGCACACCACAGCGTCCGGATTTTGCCCTTTGATCTTCGTTAGCTGGGCCGTCATGTCCGTATCGTTGGCTCCATAGGCCTCTTCCTTGACGATTTTGATGCCGTATTCAGGAGCCTGCTTGACCAGCTGATCGCGACCGCTCACACCAAAGGCGTTGGTCACCGACAAAATGCCGATCTTTTTGATTCCGTGTTTGTGCATGTGCTTGTAGATGGTCGCCACGGCCAGGACATCGCTTTGGGCCGTCTTGAAAACGTAAGGCTTGACGGGTTCCACAATCTGAATACCGGCGGCGCAACTGATGAGCGGTACCTGAACCCGTTCCACAATGGGCATCACGGCCAAGGTGGTGGGCGTTAGGCTGGGGCCGATGATGGCCAACACATTGTCTTTACTGATGAGCTTGTTGACGGCCAGGACCGCTTTGGTGGGATCTCCCTCCGTGTCATAGATCACCGCTTCCACCGGTCGCCCGTCAATGCCTCCCTGCGCGTTGATCTCCTCAACGGCCATCTCCAGGCTTTTCTTCTCGGGGTCGCCGAGAAACGAGGAAGAGCCCGTGATGGAAAAAACACCTCCGATCTTGTACGGCTCGGCACCCCAAAGGCCCTTGGGCCCCACCATACATCCCAGCATCACCGCTGCCGCCGCCATCCAAGAAACCCACGGTCTTGCTCTGCATTCCATCGCTCTTCCTCCCCTTTTTCTAACCCTGTCTTCATGAACGGCGGCTCGCCCTTCCCCGCGACTTCATCGCACGAAGGCTTTGAGCCGCCACGCCACCCGCTACATGGTGTACAGCTTGCTGCCGTTGATGACGGTGACGCCGTTTTCCATGAGCACGCGCACCGCTTCGTCCAGATTGTCAAAGCGGAAAATGATCACCGCATTGTTTCCACTCTGCTGCACAAAGGCGTACATGTATTCCACGTTGATGCCCGCCTTGCGCAGAATGTCCAAAATCTTGTACAAGCCTCCGGGACGGTCTTCCACTTCCACCGCCACCACATCGGTCTTGCCCACGGTAAAACCGTTGGCTTTCAGAGCCTCTTTGGCCTTTTCGTTGTCATTGACGATGAGGCGCAGGATGCCGAAATCGGACGTGTCCGCCAACGACAGCGCTCGAATGTTCACGCCCGCTTCGGACAAAATGCGCGTCACTTCCGCCAGGCGCCCCGCCTTGTTTTCCAAGAAGACGGAAATCTGCTCCACTCGCATGCTCGGCCTCCTTTCTCTAGGGCCCATTAAAGTTTCCTGTTATCTATCACGCGAACGGCCTTCCCTTCGCTTCGAGCGATGGTCTTGGGTTCCACCAGTTTCACCTTGGCCGAAACCCCAAGATATTCCTTGATGTTCTTGGTGATCATCTTTTCCAGATCCTGAAGACTTTTCACCTTGTCGGAAAAAGCGGATTCTCCCACTTCAACCAGAACCGTCAGCTTGTCCAGATTGTCTTCTCGGTCCACGATGAGCTGATAGTGGGGTTCGACGCCCTGAATTTCCATGAGGACACTTTCGATCTGAGACGGAAACACGTTTACGCCCCGAATGATGAGCATGTCGTCGCTTCGGCCGCTGACGCGGTTCATGCGGACGAAGGTTCGGCCGCACACGCACGGTTCAGGGTTCAAGCTGGTGATGTCCCGCGTGCGGTAGCGAATCACAGGAAAGGCTTCCTTGGTGATGGAGGTGAAGACAAGCTCACCCGTGGATCCGGGCGGCAGCACCTCTCCTGTGTTGGGATCAATGATTTCTGCAATGAAATGGTCTTCAAAGATGTGCAAGCCCGCTTTGGCTTCCAGACATTCCACCGCCACGCCGGGGCCGATCACTTCACTGAGCCCGTAGATGTCCAGGGCGCTCAAGTGCATCTTTCTTTCGATTTCCTCTCGCATCTTTTCCGACCAGGGTTCTGCGCCGAAAAGACCCGCCTTGAATTTCAGGTCTGCGAAGTCCACACCCATTTCGCGGGCCACTTCAGCCAGATGCAGCGCGTAGGACGGCGTGCAGGTGAGAATCGTGGCCCCAAAGTCTTTCATGATCATGATCTGGCGCTTGGTGTTTCCCCCGGAAATGGGAATGACCGACGCGCCCAGTTTTTCCGCCCCGTAATGGACCCCTAGCCCGCCTGTGAACAGGCCGTAACCGTATGCGTTGTGAATAATATCCCCACGCGTGGCCCCGGCGGCGGAAAGCGAACGTGCCATGAGGGTGGCCCAGGTTTCGATGTCGCGCGCCGTGTAGCCGACCACGGTGGGTTTTCCCGTGGTGCCGGAAGAGGCGTGAATGCGCACCACGTTTTCCATGGGCACGGCAAAAAGGCCGTAGGGATAATTGTCCCGAAGATCCTGCTTGGTGGTAAAAGGGACGCGGCGAAGATCTTGCAAGCTCTTGAGATCCGACGGCTTGAATCCCACGTCATCAAAGCGCTTTCGATAAAAAGGCACCGTGGCGTAAACGCGTTGCAGCGTCGTCTGCAGGCGCCTGAGCTGAATGGCTTCCAAGGCCTCTCGGGGCAGGGTTTCGTACTCCATGTCGTAGATCATTGCTGGTGTCCTCCTCGTTCTTTGAATGCCGTGCGCGTTCAAGTAAAGAAAACAAAAAAAAGCCGCAGGTTTCATGAACCCACGGCTTTTTTTTCAAGACCTTTCGCCATGGGTTCCGTTTCCGTCTACCCATGGCTGGTTTTCCCGCTTCGGCGGGGCTTTCCTCTGGGCCCTTTCACCTACCCCGCTCGGCCATGGGTAGACTCCCTAAAAAAGAAGCCCCCCTCATCGCCGATAAAGCCCAAGTGAAAGAACCGCTTCATGATGGCCCCTGTCCTTCGTGCTATGCGCCTTTGTCAGGTCCTCTTGCGCTGCATGTTCACTCCGGTCCCTTACCCAAGGGAACGTTTCGTGTCAAGGCAAAACCCAAGGTGTCCTTCCGTGAAAGCGACCTTCGAGCTCGTGCCTTCTAAAGGCGGCTTTTTTCTGCTCTCAACAAGGCATCATCCGGATAAAAGCCCTTGACGGCCAGAGCCGCATCATAAATCTGCCGGGCTTTTTCACGGTCTCCCTTGATGGCGGTTAAACGCGCCTGATGCCATAGAGCCTCCCGCTTCAAGCCTCCTTCCACCGTGTCTGCCAGAGCCGCCCAGCCCGAGAGCGCCTCGTCCACTCGGCCCAAGGATTCCAGGCACATCATTCGCCCGTAGCTCATGATGATATCCACGGTGCCCTCTTTGGAAAAATTCTTCCCGGCTCGATCGTACCACTGCAGAGCCTCACCGTAGCGGCCATTCTCAAAAAGCAGCCGCGTCATGGTCAAAGCAGCTCCGCCCGCAGCCGCCGTCCCGTCATGCTTTTCCGCCACCGATTGCAGGCGGCTCAAATGTTCGTTTAGAGCCGCCTCATCTTTGGGATCCAAAGCTTCGGTGTCCCTCCACAAGGCAGCCAGTTCTCTTTGAGCTCGACGCTCCTTCATGTCCGAGTGTACCTCCACAGCCCAAGAGACCAGAACCACCACGACAAGCCCTCCCACGGCACCCAGGATAAGGGTTGTGTGACGCCGCCCCCATTCCAACACCCGTTGTGACAAACTCAGAATCTCGTCGGCCTTTTGCATATCCTTTTTGCGAACCTTGATCTTCTTGGCCCCCATGAAAAATCTCCTTTTTCGGCGAGGCTTTTCATCGCGTGTCTGCCCATGTGCTGGGTCTTCGCGCCCCCCTTAGCAAAGGTTTCCTTCTTTCGTCAAGAAGGGGACAAGAAGCACAGCGGGTGCCCAAAAGGGGCGGTGGCACGGCCTCGACTGGACTGACAGCTTCCATGTGGACTGTGAGCGATCGTTTTAGTGAAAGCAGAACGCCGATCAACACCACCTCGCTCAAATGGTTGACAAAGGCGTCGATGTTTCCTAGGTTGGCTTTGGTGAATCAGGCGCTTTTGGTGCGTCACGGGCGCTGGAAGCATGGCGCCTTTTTCTTTTCCCTTCACGACATGGCAGAGAACTCCATGAATGTGCAAGCCCATCATCACCTGGTCATGGAAAGCGACGCGATGAGCCGAGCTCTGGAACGCATGGCCCGCGAAATTTATCAGGAAGCCGATGATCCTTCCCTCCTGGCCCTTGTAGGCATTCACACCGGTGGCGTGTTTCTGGCCCGACGCCTGGGCCACATCTTGAAAAATCTCTACGGGCTGTCCGTCCCCATAGGGACCCTCGACATCAACCTTTACCGCGACGACTGGTCTCGGCTGCACACCCAGCCTAAGGTGCGCGCCACGGTGCTCCCTTTTTCCCTTGAAGACAAAGATATCGTGCTGGTAGACGATGTCCTCTTTACGGGTCGGACCATTCGAGCCGCCCTGGACGCTTTGATGGATTACGGCCGCCCGAAAAGAGTGCGCGTGGCCGCGCTGGTGGATCGAGGACACCGCGAACTGCCCATCTGCGCCCATTTCGTGGGTCTGGAACTGAAAACGCGATCCGATGAACAGGTCAATGTCTTCTTGCAGGAAAAAGACGGCGCGGACAAAGTGGTGCTGGAATGCCGTTCGGCCGCCTAGAGCGAGCCGTTCAAAAATCGGAGGCAAGACACCCGCCGCAACAGGCTTGAGCGCAGTGCCGCTTCCCCATGGGCCTTTCCACACTCGGTCCGCGCGAGCCGTGCTTTCTTGGCCGCCGCGCTGGCGCGCGAACGGGGTCCCTCGACGCTCTCGCCGGTGTTCCGCAAGAGTCCCTTCGGGTTAGGCCGCGGCCTGCCCGGCCAAAATCTTTTCCAACCTCTCGTACGTCATGTTCCCACCCGTCATGACTACCACCACTTTTTTCCCCGCAAGCCGGTCGCGAATCTTGTACGCCGCCGCCAAGGCCGCCGCCCCGGCCACTTCCGCCAGATTGTGCGTGTAGCGCAAAGCTAAACGCACCCCGTCCAACAACTCCTCTTCCGTCAGCAATACCACGTCGCTAACCACATCCTTCAAAAGAAGAAACGGCACTTCAAAAACCGATCGGGCCGCCAACCCATCGGCCACCGTATACGCCGAAGGCACGGTGACCTTTTCTTTGCGCTTCCATGATTCGTAGAAGGACGGAACATTGTGCGCCTGAACCCCGATGAGTTCCACGCGTGGATTGATGCCGCGAATGACCGTGGCCAGAGCGGCACACCCAGTGCCTCCTCCAATGGGCATGAGGATCGTGTCCACCTCGGGCAGCTCTTCAAAAATCTCCAAGCCCATGACCGCCGTGCCGGTTATCAGATGAGGATCATTGCCCTGCCTCAAGTAATAATAGCCGGCGTTTTCTGCCAATTCTTCGCAGTAATCCTGCGCCTCGTAAAAATCCGCTCCCTTGATGATGAGCTGCGCTCCGTAGGAGGCAATCTCAGCGTTTATTTCCGGATCGTTACCCTCCGGAACCACCACGTTGCAAAAGATGCCCTTTTCGCGCGCCGCCCAGGCCACCGCCATGCCGTGATTGCCCCGAGTAGCCACCACAATGCCCGACCGCTCCACTTCTGGCGTCACGTGGGCCATAAAATTGACGGCACCCCGCACTTTAAAAGAATTGGTGGGTAAGTGGTTTTCATGCTTCACATACACGTCCGCCCCTAAATCCGCACACAACCTTTCGTAACGAGCCAAAAGGGTTCGAGGCAATACGCGCTGCACGACACGCCGGGCCTTGAACACGGCCAACATGTTCACCTGCTCGATCATCTCTCGAAAATGCTTTTCCATGGGACCTCCTTTCGACGTCATTCACAGCCAAGGCGCACCCATGAACCAAACGTTATGGACAAACAATGTTTCATGAAATCGAATCCCACGTTCTGGCGTTAAAAGCAAGGTAAAATTCTCGTTGAAAGTTCAACGGGGCCTGTGTTAAAAGAAATTAGCTTGTGCGGGAGTAGCTCAGCTGGCTAGAGCATCAGCCTTCCAAGCTGAGGGTCGCGGGTTCGAAGCCCGTCTCCCGCTCCACAGTGCTTATTCGGAAAAGGCCCGCTCAAGGGCCTTTTTCATTTGGCCTGTTTTGGTCCATTTTCGTGCGAGTCCAGTGTTCCTTGCCAGGCCCGACAGATGGGGGATCTCCGGGCCGGCGCTTTGGGTGGCCTTATGAGTTTGATCCCATCGGCGGTGGATTTGGCCGCGGCTGCATTGAGTCAAAAGCGGTCAGGCAAAGGCCTGAAACGTTTCCTCAATTTTGGCACGCCAGCGCTCAAGGCATTGAGCCATTTCGGCGCCATTGATGCGCAGCGCTCTTTCCACGGGGCCAAGGTTCAGCATGGGCCGGCAAATGGGCCCGTATTCCATTTTGTGACACAGGATATCGGCGATGCGGATGACGCCAGGCCAAACGGATCTTCCTTGGACGTCCTTGGGTCGATGATGGTAGGCGCAGGCCACGGCGGCCTCTTCGCCGCATTGCCACACATTAAGGCAGACGGCGCCGACGCGCGCGTGGTCGATGCCCAAATGCTCCTTTTCCATGGCCACGGAGCAGATGGCTGCGTCTTCGCCCTGGGACTGGTTGTATTGGTCTTCCAGAATGGCGTGCATGGTTTCCGGAAATCTTAGGCACATCACCGTCTTGCCCACATCATGCAAGAGCCCGCACACATAGGCGGTCTCCACGTTCTTAGATCCTATGAGGCGCACGATGTCGGAGGCGATGACGGCGCAGGCCAAGGCATGTTCCCATAGAAGTTTCTCCGCAAGGGATGAACGCCGAAGCATACCCCGCAGGGCGTAGCTGAGCACAGCCGATTCGATGATTTTTCGGCCAAGCATTTGGACGGCTCGAGGTATACTCAAAGTCGTCGGATTGGAAAAACCCGGTCGATAGAGAGGCGAATTGGCGAGGCGCAGCACCAGAACGCATAGGCCAGGGTCTCCGGAAATGGTGGCGCAGATATCCTCAAGGCTGGTGTCTGGATCTTTGAGCTGTTTCATGAGATGGGAGACGGCACGGGGGAAGGTGGGGATTTCACCCACCAGGGCGAGAACCTTTTCCGTAACCTTTTCCGTGGCGTATTCGTTGAGGTTGACCATGGTCGTTGCCTGGTTTCTTTCGATGCGTACCTTTTCCCTACCCCAATCCTTAATGTCCTTTAGTAACCTTGAAACAGTCTTTTGTGCAAGCCATACGACGGATGCGTTTTTTTCACGCTTTGAGCTCTGTGGGGCCTCGGGCGGGAGTGTCCCAACGCCAAACGGGGGCAGTAAAGCACTCTGAAGATCGACTTTTCTCAGACCGTGAGCTTTGGTATGAGGAAGTGTGCTTTACACTCTGGTAACCTGAAGGAGCGTCGCGTGAAACTGCCCGTGCGACACCGCATGCGCTTATGGATTGCTGCGTTTTTAGGTTGCGCTCTGCTGCTTTTTGTGTTCCTGCGGGCGGATTTTCCTATCCTTGCCCAAAAGCTCTACGAAGTGGAACCCTTGTGGGCCTTGATGGCCGTAGGGGCCAGCGTGGTGAGCTATGTGTTTATGGGCGCTGTTCTTTTTGAATTGCTGAAGACCCTGGAGCATGGGCGACCTTTGGGTCTCGTGCTTTCCATCTCCCTGGTGTCTTGCTGCATAAACTACCTTATGCCCGTGGGCGGACTCAGCGGTCTCGCTCTGAAAGTCTATTTACTCAGCCATCAGCGCATTCCTCCAAGCCGAACCTTAAGTATTTCCATGGTCCATGGATTCCTGACCAACACCGTGGCCGTTCTCTTAATCTATCTCGGTTTTTTTTATCTTTATGGCCATGCGCAAATCCATGCCAGGCAATTGGGCATCGCGGTCGTCGTGTTGGGAATCGCTTTGGTGTTTACGTGGGTGACCTTTCAGATCCTCATCAGCTCTACTTTTCGTCGCCGAGCGTGGAACGTCAGTGTTTGGGTCGTTTATCGCATGGCGGCGCTCCTGAAGAAGTCCCAGTGGATCATTCCCAAGAAGGCGGAGGCGTTCTTTCAAAACTTTGACGAGAGCATGACGCTCATGGTGCAGAACACCTCTCGACTTGTTCTTCCCCTACTCTACGCGGCTCTGGACTGGACGTTCATGTTTCTATGCCTCAAGTATTCCTTTCAGGCCGTCCGGTGTCCCATATCCTTGAATGAACTTGCCATAGGGTTTTCTGTGGGTATTTTTGCTGGGTTGTTTTCCATCACACCCGTTTCTTTGGGTATGATGGAAGGGTCCATGGCCGGGGCCTTTTACCTTTTGGGCAAGGATTATAATCAAGCCCTTCTGGCGGTACTTTTGTACCGATTGGCCTATTATTGGCTACCTTTGGCTGTGAGTTTTGTTGTGAGCCGGCGCGTTTTTCCCCACCTTCGGCTTGAAGAGCCGACGCGTGCCAAGGAGTCCTACGGTGAACCCTCCTCATGAACCTCCCGATCTCAGAGCGGATCGTGACCAGGTGCTCGTGTGGATTCACCGGGGGGATCAGGCCTGCGCTTGTCGCCATTTCATTAAAGCCATTCGGTACTATCAGTTGGCTTTGGATTTGGCCAGGCATCGCGGGTTTCGGGACCTTCAGGGCCGCTTGTGCCGGGATTTGGGTTATCTTTACCTGCATCATCACGCCACGGACAAGGCTCGCACCCTCCTTCAAGAAGGACTGCAAGTCTGCGCCGACGACGCCGTTCTGAGCTTTGGGCTCTTGAGCAACCTAGTCTCCGTCTCCATGTTGGAAAACGATTACCGGCAGGGACTAGCCCAACTGAATGAAGCCCTGGACGTCTTTGAAAAAGCCTATCCCGACATCAGCGCCGCCCCGTTTGACGTGATGGCCTCCTATGCGGCGCTTTACCGACTGCGGCGAAGTCTTCGGCGCATTGTGGCGCTGCTGGACGAAGGGATTGATCCGAACAGAATCCGCGTCATCTATCGCCTGGCGCCGCCGCCCTGGGAGCCCAAAGGATGATCTTTCCAGGCGTCAAGGAGCATTTTGAGCGGATAGGCCAGCACGGGTTGCCATCGCACGCGAATGTCCAAAAAAGCTCCACGGTCGTGGAGATCTTGGAGTTCGATTTCCGGCTGCTTCTGCCATTGCAGCCTTGGAGGGTCGAGAGATTCCAGAGCCATGGGAAACGCGCTTGCGGCTACGGACGGATGCAGACGGCCTGAAGAATTGAATCGGTACTGTTCCTCCACAGGTGGGCCGTCATCCAGCGGCCGGTAACACAGGCGAAAGGAACTCCAGGGTAACACAGGGCGCTCCAAAATGAGTCGTTGGTCCGGCCAGGAACGAAATTGCGCGAAAGGCATGGGAATAAGTAAACAAAGCGCCATGGCTGCGGTGACCAGAATGTCCCACCGCCGCGCGCGGCGCTGGGCGCGCGATTCATTCCATGCGGATGCGGAAAGGGCCTCTTTCATTCAAACACCACCAGGGTCCGGAAATCTTTGGAATCGTCATGTGCACCGCTTCGCATTGTAAAGACTTGATCCGTGCGTCGCAATGAGTGAAAAAACCCGGCGGTTCGTGAAAACCTTTTTGGGTAAGAGAGGGTCTTGGATGGGCACAAAGCTTCAGGACATCATAGAAACGTCCATGCGCGCTTGGGCCGACCGTCACGGCGGGAACATCTATTGGCGACTTCCTGTGTGTGTCGGCGTCGCTGGAGTCGAGGATCCTTTGTTTGAAAAACTGAGGGAGGTTGCCGCGCCCGATCATGCTCGGCCGCAGGACCTTCTGCCTTTCGCGGCTTCGGTGATCGTCTTTTTTTTGCCGTTTCGAAAAGACCTCGCCAAGAAAAACCGATCGGATACGCCTTACGCTGCCCGCTCCTGGGCCGAAGCCTACGTGGCCACCAACGCCCTCATTGCCGAGATCTGCGAAGCCCTGAAGCATCATTTGGCCCAGGAAGGCTATGACAGCGCTACCACGCCGGCAACCCACAATTTCGATGAAAAACGCCTCGTCAGCCGATGGTCTCACAAGCATCTGGGCTACATTGCCGGGCTCGGAACCTTTGGCGTTCATCACCAGCTCATCACGCATCAAGGGGCGTGCGGCCGACTGGGCAGTTTGGTGACGACCAAACCCATGGCGCCGACGCCACGCCCCACCGTGGAATACTGCCTCGCCAAATCGGGTCATCCGTGCACGGCATGCGTTCGCCGCTGCACCTTTGGAGCACTCACCCTCGACGGGCTGGACCGGCATCGCTGCTACGCCCAGCTCTTGGAAAACGATCGCCACTTCAAGGATCTTCCCCTGGTGGATGTGTGCGGCAAATGCGTGGCCGATGTACCGTGCAGTTATGGCATTCCCAAAGCCTCCATGGCCGATTGCAGGTGACGGATCCAAACGTCCACCACCGCCGGAACTTCTCCCATGCCGCGAAAGACCGGAACCGCCTTAATGCCCTGGGCTTCCAGCTGAGATTTCCAACTGTCGGGCTCTTCACCTGCCATATCGTTGCGAGCGTGGTCACCGGCGACAACCATGAAGGGCACCAAGTAGGCCTTGGGCACGCGGCGGCTTTTTAAAGTGGACAGAACGTTTTCAAAGGGAAGAGCCCCTTCCACCGTGGCAAGATACATGTTGCTATCCTGTTTTCGAAAGTAGCTGTCCATGGCGACGTAGGCGGCATCGGCGGGATGGTGCTCACTGCCGTGCCCCATGTAGATCACCGCTTCATTGGGCTTTCGCTCTAAAGGCACACTCTCTGCCATGGCTCGCGCCACCTGGACCATGTCTTCGGCGGATGAGATGAGGGGCTGTGCAAAGGTGACTTTTTTGAAGCCGCCCACCATCTGCGCGAAGAACCGGGCGTTTGTGTAAAGATCATGAAACTCCGCTCCCGGAATGATATGCAGTGACATGACGGCCACGTGTGTAAAACCATCCTCCATGAGCTTGGCCAGGGCGGTTTCCGGAGCATCGAGGGATTGGCCCTGAGCGCGAAGTTTTTTGCGTATGATGCTGGAGGTGTAGGCCCAGCGCCTTTCCACTTTAGGGAAAGCCGCTGCGATGCGCTGGTCGATGAGATCGTAGGCTTTTTGGGCTTCCGGAACACTCGTTCCAAAGGCCACCACGAGAATGGCCGGCTTTGCCTCTTCGGCGGATTCATGCTTGGCCATCGCCTT
The DNA here is from genome assembly GCF_003751385.1 of Desulfosoma caldarium. Lineage (NCBI taxonomy): Bacteria > Pseudomonadati > Thermodesulfobacteriota > Syntrophobacteria > Syntrophobacterales > Syntrophobacteraceae > Desulfosoma > Desulfosoma caldarium. The sequence goes on from NZ_RJVA01000010.1 coordinate 383,449, forward strand.
TTTAACTCCCGTGCTTCCCAGAACCATCCCCACCAATCCCAGTTGTACGAGAAGAACCCACGCGCCTTTTCTTAACTTGGCCACCATACGATATTCCTCCCTTTGAACGCAAAAGGCTTGACTTCTTGCCTGCGAAGCGCCGCACAACCCCAAGCCCTTTCCAGGGTTGCACCGCGTCCACGCGGTGTCCTCGCCGGCTCTCCCTTAACCGCAAAGACGCAGGGGGGCTCCGATGATGGACATGCCGCGTTCGCCGTCCACCTGAGCTCGAACACAGAGGATTTCCTGCATGCCTTGGGTGAGCATGCGCCACCAGTTTTCGGCAATCTCGAATTCCGAGCGAGCCACGCCGATGGCGTGCGCGCCAAAGCGGTCCATGCAGGCATAGGAACCCCAGCTGTCCTCGTGGAGTTCTCCCCCTTGGGTCACATAGACAATCAATCCTCTTTTCATCAGAATCCTCCGTTTTTTGAAGGCGCCCGGGGCCCATGGGTGCAACCCCGGGCGGTCAAAGGGTAAATGGAACGATGAGGAGGGTGGTGCTGGGAAAAAGGTGGGCCGCCTTTTTCCCCAAAAAAAATCCTTAGAGCCGACGGCTCTAAGGATTGCACCCAGTTTCGCTTAGTCCTCACGCGGGAAACATGACGGCATGCACCCGTGCCGCATTTCCCAACGATCAGGCAGGTCTTCTGGCTCACGGATCGTCCGAGCGCTTGCACCTTCCCAACGCCTTGGCGGCGTCAGTGGTTTCGTCGCAAGCGCCGTCCCCGTTCACAGCGGCGGGACCGCTCCCGACTTTCACGGGATTCCCTTTTAAGCAGCAAGCACCTGATCGCTCCGGCAACTTGTGACTTCCTGCTACCGCTCCGGCCTCACCCTTGTCAAGAGAAATTTTCTCGACCCCCTGCGGGACCATTTGAGACGCCAAAAGCCCCCTGGCCCTTCCTCTGTGAACGGTCCCTGCAGAAGCGGCATACGGTGCGAAATATTGTGGCGCCTTGCGAAGCTCTTGGACTGTGAGCAGCCCCGTTGGGATTTTACGACCCCTGGTAGACGCCAACATATCCTACACCTCAGGGGCTTTGCCCACGGTCATTTGGATGGCGTCTTCCGTTTCCACAATCTGAAGCACCGTGCCGCCGTTATGGGCCACCACCCGTTCCATCTTGGGTCTTTGCGCCGCCGTGATGAGAAAGCGAAAACTCTGACCGGGCCGCACGAATCTGAGACGTAAACTTACGTCCAGAAACCCCGCTCAGCAATCATCCCTGTAGTCGGCCACAAGATCACTGCTCGCTGCCTGGTTATTCTCAGGGCGGTCTTGTCGCATTCTTGAATCCTTTTTAAAGCGGTCTGAAACCTGTGAGTGCCTTGACACGTGTTGTGTTTTCCTTCACTTTAGTTCGTTAAGGAAAGGTCGAAGCCTTTCAAGCCCGGCCCACACAGCTTGAGGGATGCCGTCCCTCACGCCATGAACCTCCGGTCACGAAGACCTCGTGGAATTTTTTCTCCTTCAACAACCCAAGCACATCGAACAAAGGAGGTTGTCATGAATCATCGCATCGCCGTTTCGGTCTTGGCCATGGTTTTATTGAGCGGTTTTTTGGGCACGGGGTCGTCCCTGGCTCATTTTGGGCTCATTCTGCCTTCCGACGACATTGTCACGCCGGAAGATTCTAAGACCCTCACGGTGCAGGCCAAGTTCCTCCATCCCATGGAGGGGCACTACATGGAAATGGTCAAGCCCAAGCGTTTCGGCTTTGTGCGCTTGGGCCAGACAACGGATTTAACCACTTCCCTGCAAGCCCGCAAAGGGCGTGGCGCCGATCAGGACAGCGACTTCACGTACTGGGAAACCACCTATACGGTTCGAAAGCCCGGAAACTATGTCTTTTTCATGGAACCCAACCCGTACTGGGAACCCGCGGAGGACAAATACATTGTGCACTATACAAAGGTGTGCGTCCAGGCCCTTGGCCTGGAAGAAGGCTGGGACGAGCCCGTGGGGCTGGAGACGGAAATCGTGCCGTTGACAAGGCCCTATGGACTGTGGACCGGCAATGTGTTTACCGGCCGCGTGCTTCTCAAAGGAAAGCCCGTCCCGTATGCGGAAGTGGAAGTGGAATACCTCAACGAATCCCCGGATAATCCATCCAGGGTGGCAGCCCCTTCCGATCCGTACGTGACTCAGGTGATTAAGGCCGACGGGAACGGTGTGTTCACCTACGCCATGCCTCGCGCGGGCTGGTGGGGCTTTGCCGCGCTCAGCGAGGCTTCCTGGAAGCTCAAAAAGGACGGGAAACCCAAACCCGTGGAGATCGGGGCCGTCTTTTGGGTGCACACCACGGACATGAAATGATTTCGCGGGCATGGAGGGCAATCATGGGCCATCATCACGATGCCACAACCCCAAAACATGAGCACGATCACTGCACCCAGGCTTCCCATCAGGCTCATCACGGGGGCAAGCACGACGCACATTTCGGCCACGAAGGCCATACCGCTTTGGCAGAATCCGAAGGTGGTGCCCTTTCCATGAGAGAAAAGCTGGCCAAAATGCTGGATCACTGGCAGCACCACAACGAAGACCATGGGACGTCCTATCGCCGCTGGGCGCAGCACGCGCGATCGGAAGGCCTCGAACAGGTGGCTCAGACGCTGGAGGCGGTAGCGGAGCGTTCTTTGGCCCTGAATGAACTGCTAAACACGGCAAGAAAACAACTAGAGGCGTAAAACGACACCCTGCCCGGGAGGATCCCATGGCTCAGGAATGGTTTCGGACCCATTGTGCGCGATTCGATCACGGCGGTTGCGGCCTGAAAGTTTCCCTTAAAGACGGCCGTGTGGACAAGGTGGTTCCCGACCCTGACGATCCTTTCAGCCACGGCTGGCACTGCCGCAAAGGCCTTTCCGCAAAGGAACGACTGGAAAGCGATCTCAGGCTCACGCAGCCGCTGCGCCGCAATGGACCACGAGGTTCCGGGCTTTGGGAACCCATCGGCTGGGATCAGGCCCTGGATTTTCTGGCCCAGCAATTCATTCGAGCCATAGAAACAAGTGGGCCGGAAAGCGTCGCCTTTGCCCAGGGAGCACCTAAGGGACCGGAATTTTTCCTGCTTCTTCGCCTGGCCAATCTGCTTCGATGCCCCAATGTGGCGGGAAGCCAGCATGTGTGCCACATGCCTCGAGAACAAATGGCTCTGGTCACCTGCGGATTTTTTCCCGTGGCGGACCTGGAGGGTCCGTCCCGATGTGTGCTGCTGTGGGGAAGCAATCCTCCGGCCACCAATGAGGAAGGCGTGCTGGGAGGCCACCTGCACGCCTGCCTCAAACAGGGAGCGCGGCTGGTGGTCGTGGATCCCTTGCGCACGGCCCTTGCCGAAAAAGCCGATGTCTGGCTGCAGATTCGCCCCGGCACGGACGACCTTTTGGCTATGGGCTTCTTGCATATCATCCTGGAAGAAGGGATCTACGATCGGGAATTCGTTGAACGGTGGACCGTGGGCTTTGACGACCTGCGCCAGGCCGTCAAGCCTTACACGCCGCAACGGGTGGCGGCAGGATGCTGGGTCTCGGAGGAAAAGATTCGAGCGGCGGCTCGACTGTACGCTCAGAGCCGCCCGGCCTGCCTCCAGTGGGGCAATGCCGTGGAACACACCCCAAAAAGCGCCAATACCTGCCGGGCCCTGGTGCACCTCATGGCCGTTACCGGAAACCTGGAGCAACCCGGGGGCAATATTCGCGCCGAGATGCCCCGACTCCTGGCCCTCAAGGACATGATTGCTCTGGACGAGTTTCCCGATCGCCCCAAGAAGCTCCTGAACCGTCACCACGGCATCCTTCCGCGCTTGATTTCAGTGCCCAGCTGGATGGTGGTGCAGTCCATTGTGGATCAAGCCCCCTACCCCATACGGTGTCTCTACGTGCAGGGATCCAATCCCCTGCTCAGTTACACGGAAGCCGAGGTCGTCAAAAAGGCTTTGGAATCCTTGGATTTTCTTGCCGTTGCCGATCAAGTCATGACGCCCACGGCCGCTTTGGCCGACCTGGTACTCCCCGTGGCCTTGCCCATGGAATACGACGACATCGGCCACTACGGGTTGCCTCACGGCTTCATCACGGCTCGGCCAAAGCTGGTGGATCCTCCGGATGCCTGCCGATCCGACCTGTGGATTATCAATGAATGGGCCAAGCGCATGGGGTTGGGCGATCGTTTCTGGCCAAAAGCGGAAGACATCCTTGAAGCCATTGTGGCCCCTTCCGGGCTGACGTACGGGGAATTTTGCCAAAGGGGCGTGCTTTTCGGTCCCAAACGCTATCGCACCTACCAGGACAAAGGGTTCAAGACACCATCCGGGAAGGTGGAATTGCGCTCAAGCCTTATGGAAAAATGGGGTTTCGCCGGGTTGCCGGCCGCCGAGGATCCTGAACCCTTACCGGATGATTTTCCTTTCCTGCTCACCAGCCGAAAGCCTAAGGATTTCTTTCATTCGGCGTATCGCCACCTGGAACGCCTTCGCCGAGAGCATCGAGAACCTACGGTCTGGATTTCGTTGGATTCGGCATCACGGTTAGGCATCAGCGAAGGCCAGGAAATTTTCATTGAAACCGCTCACGGGCGCATCACTCAGCGCGCCCATCTCACGGACGCCCTGCAGCATCCCGTGGTTCTCGCAGACTTTGGGTGGTGGTTTCCGGAAAAGGTCGATGATCCCATGCGCGGATGGCAGGTATCAAATCTCAATCGAGTGACGGCAGTCACGCGAACAGATCCCGTGATGGCTACGCCGCAGGTTCGGGCCATACCATGCCGCCTCATTCCCGCATAAGGCGGGTCACCAACACCATCCATGGCCGAAATAGAACCGCCACCAGATGGGAGGGTACCGGTAGCAGTCGTAGTAGGGATCCCGAACGACCACGGGTTCCTCAGGCCACAGGTGCATTTCCATGACGGTCACCACGGGATAAACGTAAGGGACGGCTCCCAGGGGTCGTTGTTGGGTTCCCGAAAGGGTTCCCGCCACCGTGACCAAACGGTTGGGCGCATACAGCGCGGTATCCAGGAATCTGAAATCCTTGGCTAAAAAACGGCCTCCGGAACGCGTGGTGCTCGAGGGCTTTCCCTGCCGGTTGGCTGGAAGTTCCAGAATTTCCAGCCAGGTCCCGTCGCTCTTGTTTTCTCCGGAGAGAATCACGCCGCTCCAAACGACCACGGTGCCCTTGTAGGCCTCGGGGTTTTTTCGAACCTCCTCCAGGCTCAGCTTCATGGCAGCCTGCTGGCGCACCTGGGGTGAGATCACGTGGGCGCAGCCGCTTAGGACCAAAACCACGCTAAAGCACCCCAAAAGCTCTATCCATCTTTTGCTTTTCATGGCCCTACTCCGATCCGGCCACGGAACATGCGGGCGCATGCTTGGCCAGCGTCTCTGCCATCGCGCTCAGCTCCAGGAACCATTGGCGCTTGGGACGCCCTTCCCTCACATCCATCTCCTCCATAACCTGCTGCAGCGGTGTGACCTCGAGGTCTCCTCCTTTTTGCCCCAAAGCCAACACTTCCTTTTGATCCTGACGCAACATGGTGCTCATTTGTTGAGCTGCCGCCGATCCCATACGGCTCGCCAAAATGCGATCAAAGGCCGAAGGAACGCCCCCTCGCTGCAGATGCCCCAAAATGGCGGTGCGCACTTGATAGAATCCCCGACTCTCCTCCTCCAAAAGCCGAGCGATGAAGTCGGTGGTATAGTGCTTCGACGCATTCTCGTTGCGTAAATAAAGAACCATTCTCTTGCCGCATTGAAAGCTTGCCCGAAGGACGGCCACATCCTCGTTGAGTTCCGCCAGAGTAATGCCTTTTTCCGGCAAGTACGCCTTTTCGGCGCCCGAGGCCAAAGCGGCCATCAAGGCCAAATACCCGGACTGGCGCCCCATGACTTCTACCACAAAGGTGCGCTTGGTGGCTCCCGCCGTGTGGCGGATTTTGTCCAGGTCTTGAACGATGTTGTTGAGAGCGGTGTCTCCTCCAATGGTAAATTCCGTCCCCGGCAAATTGTTGTCGATGGTTGCCGGGACCAGGACCATAGGGATGGCCAAGGCCTTTAGTTCTGGCATGTGGTGCATGAGCGTGGTCACGTTCATGTAGGTTCCGAGGCCACCGATGGCGATGAGGCCGCGAATGTTGTGCTTTTCGATGGTTTCCGCCACGCGCTGCACATCCTCTTCAGTCAAACTGTGGCGCACGGTGCCCAGTTCAGAACTGGGGCGATTGACCCACGAGGTGAGCTCGTTCCATTCGAGCATCATGAATTCGCCGCGAATTAAGCCCCAAAAGGCATCGCGCACGCCCACCACGGGAAACCCCTCGTTCATGAGGCAGCGGGCAGCGATGCTTACCGCCGTGTTCATGCCCGGCGCATCGGCCCCCCCGGTCAGGATGGCCACGGGGCCGTTTCCCTGCATCGCGGCGGCTGGTTCAATGCGCGTCAAGGTCTTGAAAAGTTCCAGGGTGCGGACAAAACTCTCTCCTCGCAGCCGCTGGGCTTCTCTGTAGGCGCCCTGATCGATCTGTTGGCCCACCGCCTGGCTCTTTTCCACCACTTCCATCAAGAGCGTCATATGGATTCGGTTTTTTTGCAATCCGATCATGTGCCGCAGCGGCCGATCGCCTGCCTGAACCAAAGCGTCGACGGCAGCTACACCCAAGCGGGTGGCCAAAATGCGGTCAAAAGCCGACGGAGCTCCCCCTCGCTGGACATGGCCCAAGACGGTCACACGCACATCGATGCCCAATCGATCGGCCAAAATCTTTTTGAGCTCCTCCGTGCGAATGGGCAAACCATCGGGATGACGCGCCCCTTCCGCCACGACCACCATCTGGTGCGGGCGGCCGATGGCTCGAGCCTTTTCGATGGCCCGAATCATCTTATGATGCCATCGCAGGTCCAATTCTTCTTCGGGCACCAGCACCCAGGAAGCCCCTCCACCCAGGGCGCCCATAAGCGCCAAATAGCCGCAATGGCGCCCCATGGTTTCGACCACAAAGGTGCGCTGATGGGATGCTGCCGTGGATGTGAGATCGTCGATGGCGCGCACGATGTGGTTCAGGGCCGTGTCCACCCCGATGGACATGTCCGTGCCGTAAAGGTCGTTGTCGATGGATCCGGGAAGACCGACCACGTCCAGAGACGGGGGCACTTTCCCTAATTCGCCCAAGAGTCCTTCTTTCTCCAACGCTTCCACATGGGAAGGCCACTCTTCGGCCAAGACATGAGCTCCCATCAAGGACCCGTCGCCGCCGATGACCACCAAGGCATCCACGCCTAAGGTCACCAAATGGCGCACTGCCTGGCGCCGCCCTTCAAGGGTGCGAAACCGTTCCGATCGGGCCGTGCCCAAAAAGGTGCCGCCTCGCGGCAAAATGCCGCCGACGTCATTCCAGCCCAAAGGCCGAATGGCTTCTCCGCCGGACACGAGCCCCTCGTAGCCGTTGTAGATGCCGTAGACTTTGAACCCGCAATCCAAAGCGCGGCGCACCACAGCACGCACTGCCGCATTCATGCCGGGCGCATCGCCGCCGCTGGTTAGCACTGCGAGGCTTCGTTCCATGGTTTCCTCCCCATTGCCAAGGGATCATATAGAATGGAAAAAAGGTTCATGCCTTTGAGACGGCATAGCTGGCCAGAGCTACGGCCGTCAATCGCCCTTCTGTGTCCACAATCTGCACATAGGCTGTGCCAACGCGCGAGCCGCATTTGAGCACCTGGGCTTCGGCCGTGAGGTCGGAGCGGCCGGGGCCGAGATAGTTCACACTCATTTCGATGGTGGGCGTGAAGTCTTTTTCGTCCAGCAATGAAAGCAGAGCCATGGCCCCTGCAAAATCCGCCAGAGTGCTCACAAGACCTCCGTGCACCATGCCTCGAGAATTGCACATATGGGACTGATAAGGAAGCTGCACACGGGCTCTTCCGCCTTGCGCTTCCAAAACCTGAAGTCCCAGCCACTGCACCGCGGGGACCAGCCTCACTCGATGCGCCACATGATCGCAGACTCCATCCATCACAATCCTTAATGCCTCCTTTTTGGCTATTTTCTATTCAATCAAAGCCCCCATGAGGGGCGGTGCCAATCGTCTTGCATTTCCCTGATCGCTATGGTAGGCACCGAGCCAGTCCCGGTCCGCTCGGGACACGTCGGGGCGTAGCGCAGACTGGTCAGCGCACCTGCCTTGGGAGCAGGGGGTCGGCGGTTCAAATCCGCCCGTCCCGACCAGGAAAATCCACCTCCATCCGTTCACCTTCGGCATAGCCTTCCGTAAGGTTCTCTCAAAATGGTCCCCTGGCTTTATCAGGAAGGAGGGCCTTGCGCACACGATCTGGAGGCCTATGGCTCATGCCTGGCGCCCGCCGCACGGCGCGATAAGATTTCGCGTCTTGCGCCGCTTCAACAGTTGGGCTTTCCGAACAAACCCATCCCCCCACGTTCCCCCTCAATCACTCGCCGACAACGATGACATTTACCCCAGGCAAAAGCGTTCGTCAAAGTTGTGCACTCCATAGGCCTCTTGAGTGAATCCACAGCAGGCTGATTTTTCTATCGTGCCTCGCCTTTCTTTGGCTTAAGAACAGCGCCGCTGTAAAAAGGGTCCAACCTACAGGCCGAGTCGATGATGTTGTCGGTAAGGCCCAAAATTGGCTCCATTTCTGGTTCCCTGACTTGAAAATAGATTGATGTCGCCACGCATTTTTCTGGCCATCGCGTTTGTTCTGAGCTCATTGGGACACGAAAGCGTGGTCTGATCGCTGTGCATCCATGGACGCATGGGAACGGAAACCAGGAGGACCACTCTGTGAGAACCCGTTCTTCGTTGCATCGACCTCCACCAGACCCTGCCTGATGGTCGCTCCATTTTTGATGGCTTCTGCTTGGAGATTTACCCCTCACAATGGATCCAGATTGTGGGGCCTTCAGGGTGCGGGAAAACCACGCTGCTTCGCATGCTGGCCGCCTTTGAACACCCTGAGGCGGGCACCATCTTGTGGAACGGAGCCCCGCTGGAAACCGTGCCGGGGCCCGTTTTAAGAAGCTCGGTGATCTATGTGGCGCAAACAACCGGCGCCATCGCCGGCACGGTGCTCAACAACCTGCTCGTTGCCTTTGGCTTTCGAAGCCATCGAAGCCGATCTCGACCGCCCTTGGAAAAACTTCGCCATCGCTTGGACCGAATAGGCCTGGAGGAGGTGGCCTTGGACCGACAATTTCACGACCTGTCCGACGGCAACGCCATAGGGTAGCCCTCCTGCGCGCCCTGCTCCTGCACCCTCAGGTGCTTTTGCTGGACGAACCCATGAGCACCCTGGACAGGGAAAGTCAGGGCTCGGTGGAGGCCTTGTTGGGGGAGGTGCGGGTTCAGGAGGCCACAAGCATCGTCATGGTGAGTCATCAAGAACTCGTGCACACGAGATCCGATGCGGTGCTTCGCCTGCATTTGGGACGTTTAGTACCCAAAGGAGCGCAAGGGCATGGAACAGGCTCTCGCTGAAATCGGTACCTTTTACCTTCTGGTGGCTCTGGGCTTCATGTGCTTGGGGACATCACATCCCTCATACACGGCCTCGGTCTCGAGAAGGACCTTTTCTGGGGCACCCTTCGAATGTTTGTTCAGCTTTTCGTCATGGGCTACGTCTTAACCGTGATTTTTCGCGTTCCACACCAGGCTCCTGTTCTGGGCTTCTATGGCCTCATGATCTTTGCCGCCGCCTGGATCATTCGCAGCCGTGTATCCGAAAAGACCGTGGCTTTCTTCCTGCCCACGCTGGCTTCCATGCTGACCAGTTATTTTATCATCACTTATGTGGTGACCGCCTTGGTTGTTGACGTCCACCCCTGGCGGCGGCCTCAGGTCTTCCTGCCTTTGGGCGGCATGCTCATTGGCAATTCCATGAACGCAGTGGCCATAGCCCTGAACGTCTTTTTGGCGAACTTCGCCGTCGTCGAGGGGATGTGGAAACGCTGCTCAGCCTGGGAGCGGACTACAAGGAAGCCAATACGGAAATGTTTCGAGCGGCCATCAAGGCGGGCATGATTCCTTCCATCAATACCATGATGGGCGTGGGCATCGTGTTTTTGCCCGGCATGATGACCGGGCAGACTCTCGTCGGCGCGGATCCACTGGTATCCATCCGCTACTAGATCGTGGTCATGCTTATGCTTGTGGGGTCCACCACCTTGGGGACGTTATTGGTGCTCTGGCTGGTGCGCCAACGCTGCTTCGGCCCTCAACACGAACTGCGGCTGAGCTGACCAACAGGCAGCGCCCCGTTATGTTTTCTGACAACCCAGCCACTTGGCCACGCACCGCGGCACGCACGGCCAAGCCTTTTCCAGCAACCAGCTCGCACCTTGTCCCCAAATAGCTCTGGGAGCAGCGGCGCACGCCGCGACACCGTATCGCCCCTTGCGGCCTTCTATCAAACCAAACACAAACAGCCTGCTCGAACAGATGGCTGAGAATTCGTCCCTTTAGGGTTAGGCAGCCTCTTGGCCTTCATTGCGTTGATTTGGAAGCAAGGCCTCCGGGTGCGAAAAGAGGCGGTGTACATTCAGCAAAATGCGCACCTTATCGCCGTCTTTGGCCAGGCCGGCGATGTACTCCAACGGTGCGCCCAAACCGTAGGCAGGCGCATCTTCGATCTGGGTTGCCTTAATGTTTTCCACATGGGAGACAGTGTCAACGACGATGCCCAATGGGATAATGCGATCTGTGCGAGGAATGTCCAAAATGATGATGCATGTGCGGTTGTGGTACGGAAGCTCGGGAAGGCCGAATTTGAGCCGAAGATCCACCACGGGAATGACCTTTCCTCTCAAATTGACCACTCCTTTTACTTCCGAAGACACCTCCGGCACGGACCGTATGGGCATCATGCCGACAATTTCCTTGACGGTCAAAACGTCCAGCCCGTAGGTCTGATCCATAAGGGTAAAGATGAGGTATTGACCCTCGCGATCCAGATTCGCCTTGCTGGACCGGACAGCTTGGTTTTCCAGATCGGCCACTTTTTTATGGGCAAAGTCGGTCGCATCATGGAGCACCGACCGACGCGAGACACCTCCAGCTTGCAGGCAGGCCTTTTCCGCAAATCGAAGGTCTAAAAGGCGGTTCACGTCAATGCGCGAACCCAAACCCATACGTTCCACCATGTAATCTTGAATTTTGACAAAATCGTCGGCTAGGGGCAGCAAGTCGTCCGTTTTGACCCCCATGGGATCGGCGAGCACGTTTTTGAGGATGGCCTTTTTCAACCCCAGAGTGCCTTGAGGGTCCAGAAAATCGACCCCGATTTCGGCGGCATTGTCCGGGTTAACGCTTATGTACTTGCCCGCATGGACCAACATGCCGACCAATTCCTGCGCGGCCTCGGGGTGCTGCTCGAGGATCTCATCGCGCATGGCCACCACGCAGCAGGGATGATTTTCCCACAGTTCACCGGACAGGAAAAGCTCATCGGCCAGCCCGGCGGCGATTGCCTTGGTCCCGATGGGTTCGGCCACCATAAAGCCGCATGCACTCGACTGCCCGGACAGAAACTCCGGCATGCGCACCGGCGGGACCACTTCATAGAGAACATCGCAGCCGGCGTTCGAACCCATACCCGGATTCAGTCCCAGCCCGGTGAAGAACATGTGAGACAGGATATGGTGGATGGACAATTCATGAGGAATGTAAAAGGTTTTTCCTTGGAACATAGCCTTGAGGGACTGGGCGGAAGCCTTTTTTCGCACAGCAATGCTCCCGTTCTTATGGGCCAAAAGGATAATGTGCAGGGGCACGCCGTAGGCGAATAGGTCCATGGCCAAAGGAGCCAGGACGAAAGCCGCATCCACCTCTCCTTCCGCCAGGGCTTTTTGCACGGGATTCCAGCTGGACATGCACAACGTTTCCAGTTCAAAGTGCCGCGGTTTCAGCTTCCCGGTTTCGATCAAGCTTTTAACTACGCCCAGGGTGAGGTGATCGGTAATCTGAATATGGGCCACTTTGAGCCGCAGCCGCCCCGAGGTGGTGCGTTCGGGCTGTCGTACGCGGCTGTGCTGGCGTCCGGCCAACGTTTTTCCCGCAAAGGTCTCGTCGATGGCGCTCTGGAGCTCCTGGGGAGCAAAGGGCTTCGTGATGACATTGTTGGCACCGGCCTCTGCTGCCTCCATTCTCTCTTTCATCTGGGCACGGCCGGTGGCCATGATGAAAGGCAAATCGCGATAGGCTTCCTGAGAGCGCAAAGCGCGAACGAGCTCAAGGCCTCCCATGCCGGGCATGTTCCAATCGCTGATCACCAGGGCCACATGCGGATTGTCGCGCAACAGGCGCAGAGCGTGCTCTCCGTTTTCGGCCTCCAAAATATTGTGGTAGCCGAGGGAGTTCAGAACCTTTATTTCCATCTTTCTCGTGATAGCCGAATCCTCCACGAGCAGAATGAGTTGATCTTTTCCCGATGTCATGGTTTTCCCCCGCCGTTTGTCGTCCAAGGAAAGCATAGCGCACCCACACCCACCTCTTTCCCTTTGCGCTCGGTTCGGTTTCATGCCGCGACTAATCTTTGTAAACATCGGCCGATCAGGCAAAGAACTTGAGACCAAAATCCACCCCAGAGTGTTTTATTGCCCATTGCATCACACATCACGCCATCGACCCAAGTAAACTTGGGCGCCATTTCAATGGACCCGACCTCGGTTGTCTTTAAGAGATGAGAAAGCTGTGGGGACCGTATCAGGGGCCATCGGTGGTCAGGCGAAGGATATGACAGCAAAGGGATTGACATGACTGGCCGGGTTTGTCTAGATTGGCGCCCCTAGAATGAACCATGATTCAGTAGCCTCTCGAGAGGTTTTCGAGGGGTTTTTTGTTCTCCCATGGGCAATGTCGCATGGAACAAGGAAGGCCGCTATGGATGTGACCAGCGTACTCAAGCCTTTTGTCGAGGTCAGCCGCGCTCTGTGTGACGGTGTGGAAGCGGCGGATGTCATGAACCTCATCACGCGACGCCTCACCGAGTGTCTGGCTCTTAAAGGGGCGGTCATCAAGGCTTACGACCGAAGCCGATCCCGGCTGGAACTGGTGGCCGGCTATGGGCTCAGCGAAAATTTTCTCTTTTCCAAACCACGGGAAGGGAGCTTGTGCGCTTCCGTGCCCCGGCAGGTGGTGCAGATTGAAGATCTGCGCCTCGAAGGCAACGGCGCCGACTTTGAGGGGCTGCTTCTGGAGGGCGTGCGCGCAGCGGTCGCGGTGCCTTTGGAAGTGGAGCAGCAACCGAAGGGCATGCTGGCCTTGTTTGCCGCCGAGCCTCGAAAGTTCACTCGGGAAGAACTCCAGTTTGCGGAGGCTCTCGCGGGCCGAGGCATCGTCGCGCTGGCCTGGGAACACAAGCTGGAGGACATCATCGAGCGGGAGCGGCGCTATCTTTCCAGTTTTCAAGAAATCTCCCACGCCATCAATTCCACGCTGTCTATCAACAAGGTCTTGGAACTGGTGGTGACCAAAATCACCCAGGTCATGGGTGTTTTGGGCACAACCGTGCGGCTTCTGGACACCAAGACCAACACCTTGTATTTGGCCCAAGCCTACGGCCTGAGCGAACGATTTCTCAAAAAAGGGCCTGTGGACGCGGCCAAGAGCATCGCCGAAAACATGGCAGGCCGCATTGTGGTCATCGAGGATGTGTTCACCGACCCTCGCATTCAGTACCGAAGCGAAGTCATCGAGGAGGGCATTCGCAAGATCCTTTCCATTCCCCTTCAGGTGCGAGGCAAGGTTATCGGTGTGCTGCGCATTCTCACCGGCGAACGGCCTCCGTTTCACGACCTGGAAATTCAATTTGCCGCCGCCATCGCCCAGCAGTGTGCCATGGCCATTGAAAACGCTCGCATGTACCAACGCGTCAAGTACGAGTACCAGCAGCTTCTGATCGATTTCGGCTACGAGGGAAGCAGCCGCTAAGGGCGAAAAGATCATGAAAAACGGCCAAAACTTTCTGAAGATTCAGGCACAGAGCGATCCCGACTTTGTGCGCCGCGTCGAAGAGTCCAGCGGTCAGCGGATTTCTTTTTGTTACCAGTGCGGCAACTGCACCGCCAGCTGCGCCTTTACGGGCGATTACGATTTTCCCGTCAACCAGGTCATGCGGTTGGTGCAGTTGGGCCAACAGGACACCGTGCTTCATTGTCGAGCCATCTGGCTGTGCGGCCAATGTCAGGCCTGCACGGTCCGGTGCCCGTGCACCATCGACGTGGCACGGGTCATGGCAACGCTTCGATTCATGGCTCTGGAAAAGGGCTGTGTGGCCGACAAGAACGTCAAGCGCTTTGCCGAGGAGTTCTTGCGGTCGGTGTCCATTTTCGGGCGCGTTTTTGAAAGCGGCCTTCTTGCCGCCTACAAGGCCCGCTCGGGAATGCTCCTTGCCGATGTGGGTCTGGCGCCTGAACTTTTCAAAAGAGGCAAGCTCAGCTTTGTGCCTCATCGCATTCCAGGACGTCGCCACGTGGCCGCATTGGTGAAGCGCTTTGCGAATGTTCCGTGAGCCCCCTTTATGCGTTCTCAGGTGATGTATGCTCATGAACGATCCCGTTGCCTACTACCCTGGATGTTCCCTGGAAGGCCTGGCCGTGGAATACGACTTATCCACCCGCAGCGTTTGCCACGCCCTCGGCCTTTCGCTCGTGGAATTGGAAGACTGGAACTGTTGCGGCTCGACTCCGGCATCCCTTTACGATCCGATGTTGTCCGCGACCCTTGCCGGACGCAATCTCCTTTTGGCTCAAAGGGCCCGCCTGAAAACCGTCATGACCCCTTGCCCCGGCTGCCTGAAAGCCCTCAAAGGGGCCATCAAGGCCCATGCCCTGCACTCTGAGGCCTTTGAAGAGGCCCTTGGGCATCCATACGAGGGCACGGTGCGCGCCGTCTCCGTCCTGCAGCTTCTTTACGAAAAGGTGGGTCCGAACACCTTGGCGCACGCCGTACGATGGCCTTTGGATGGCCTCTCGGTGGTCCCCTACTACGGATGCCTTTTGACGCGGCCTGAAAGATCGGCTCAGTTTGACGACCCGGAAAACCCCGTCTCCATGGACCTTCTTTTGGAAGCTCTGGGATGTGTCGTGCCCCACTTTCCTTTCAAGACGGAGTGCTGCGGTGCCACATCGGGCATCACGCGTGCCGATGTGGTGGCCCGCCTCTCGGGTCGCCTTTTGGACATGGCACGCCGCTCGGGCGCGCAGGCCATCGTCGTGGCCTGCCCCTTGTGCCAGCAGAACCTGGACCTCAGGCAGGCCCAGGCGGAAAAGGCCATGAGGTCTCGCTTCGGTCTGCCGGTCCTGTACCTGACCCAAATCATCGGGTGGGCTCTCGGGCTTCCCGAACAGGATCTGGGGTTGGGAAAGCTCGTGGTGTCTCCCTTTGGGGTTCTTCCTGTGCGGAACCGTCGGGAGCCATCGCATTCGGAATGTGTCGAAAACCGTGGATCCCCGCTTTCACGGGGATGACCCAAGGGACGTGAAACGGCATATCGGGAAAGTTATCTCGCCGACCATTGTGGACCGTGAATTAAAGGAACCCTCATGCGCATTGGTGTTTTTGTCTGCCGCTGCGGCACCAACATCGCCGGCACCGTCGACACGCAACACGTGGCGGCCGAGGCCTTGACCTGGCCCGACGTGGTTTACGCCACGGAGCTTCTGTACACCTGCTCCGAACCCGGCCAAAAGGAGATTCAAAACGCCGTCGTGACCCACGGATTGCAGGGCGTGGTGGTGGCCGCCTGTTCCCCGCGCATGCACGAACTTACCTTTCGGCGTGCCGTGGAAAAAGCGGGACTCAACCGCTACATGCTGGAAATGGCCAACATTCGAGAGCATGTGTCCTGGATCGGCACGGACAAGAGCGTCAACACGCGCAAGGCAGCCGATCTGGTGCGCATGGCCGTGGCAAAAGTGCGGCGCAACGAACCCCTTTTCGGCTCCCAGGTTCCCCTCACCAAACGGGTCATGGTCATCGGAGGCGGTGTCGCGGGCATTCAGGCCGCTTTGGATTGCGCCGACGCGGGCCTGGAAGTGGTCCTGGTGGAACGGGAAGCCACCATCGGCGGCAAGATGGCCAAGCTGGACAAGACCTTCCCCACCATCGACTGCTCCTCGTGCATTCTCGGCCCCAAGATGGTCGATGTGGCCCAAAAGGAAAACATCACGCTGCACACCTTTACGGAAGTGGAATCCCTGAGCGGCACCATCGGCAACTTCACGGTCGCGTTGCGGAAAAAAGCCACCTACGTGGATTGGAGTGCCTGCACGGGCTGCGGCGTGTGCATGGCAAAATGCCCGGCCAAGAAAAACCCCGATCCCTTCAACGAGGGTTTGGGGACGGCTTCAGCCATTCGCATTCCCTTTCCCCAAGCCATTCCCAAGAAGGCCCACATTGACAAGGAAGCCTGCCGCTATTTCAAGACAGGCAAGTGCCGAGTGTGCCAAAAAATCTGCCCGGTGCATGCGGTCCACTTTGATATGGAGGATCGCCACATCACGGAAAATGTGGGAGCCATCATCGTGGCCACAGGCTACGACCTTTTCAATCCCATAGCTTATGGAGAATACGGCGCCGGCCGATATGCGGACGTGATCAACACCATGCAGTTCGAACGCATCCTCAGCGCCTCCGGTCCTTACGGCGGCCATATTCGGCGCCCTTCCGACGGACGGGAGCCTCGGGACATCGTCTTCGTGGGCTGCGTGGGATCCCGGGACAAGTCCGTGAACAGACCTTACTGTTCCGCCGTGTGCTGCATGGTCATGGCCAAGCAGGCCATTCTGGCGCGGGATCACATTCCCGAGGCGCGATGCTACGTGTTCTACATGGACATTCGAGCTCCCGGAAAAAATTACGATGAGTTCGTTCGCCGCGCCGTGGAAGACTATGGGGTTCAGTACATTCGAGGACGCGTGGGCAAGATTTATCCCTTGGGCGATCGGCTGGTAGTTCAAGGGGCCGACACGCTTCTTGGCGCGCAAGTGGAAGTGGAAGCCGATTTGGTGGTCCTGGCCACGGGCATGGAACCTTCTCACGGCGCGCAGGACTTGGCTGAAAAACTGCGTATTTCCTGCGATGCGCACGGCTTTTTCATGGAAGGCCATCCCAAGCTGAAGCCCGTGGAAACCAACACCGCCGGGATTTACCTGGCCGGCACGTGCCAAGGACCAAAGGACATTCCTGCTTCGGTGGCGCAAGGAAGCGCTGCCGCAGCCAAGGTCTTGGCTCTATTCGCCCGCGACAGCATCACCACCGACCCGCAAACCGCCGGCGTGCTGGAAAGGGCGTGCATCGGATGCGGCAAGTGCCTGAGCGTCTGCCCCTTTGGCGCCATAGAGTGGAAGTCGCTTCGGGACGGTTCCAGAAAAGCTCATGTGCTGGATACGGTCTGCCAAGGCTGCGGTCTGTGCAACGCCACGTGTCCCTCAAAGGCCGTGCAGCTCAAACACTTTACGGACGACCAAATCCTGGCCGAATTGGAGGCGTTGTGTGCGTGACGAGGCCCTGAACATCACAAACCAAACCGAGGCTTCCCTTCGCATCGTCGGATTCCTGTGCAATTGGTGCTCTTACGGTGGGGCGGACACGGCCGGCGTGTGCCGATTTCGCCAGCCGCCTCTGCTGCGCATCGTTCGCATTCCCTGCACAGGACGCATGGACCCTTTGTTCGTCATCAAGGCGCTGGCGCAGGGCGCCGACGGGGTTCTGGTCTCCGGCTGCCATCCCAAGGACTGCCATTACGCCGTGGGAAATTTATACGCACGGCGCCGGCTGGAAATGGTCGGACGCTTTTTGCCCTTCATCGGCATCGACCCGAGGCGGTTTCGCTTCACGTGGGTATCCGCCTCCGAAGGCCAACGCTGGCAGCAGGTGGTGACGGAGTTTTCTGAGGTCATCGAAAAACTTGGGCCCAACCCCGGCCTTCGGTCCCATGCCGGGTGATTTTCCCGAGAGGTTTCGAGAAGACATGAACACGCTCCAATCCATTGTGGAATCCATTTGGGATCAGGTGGATGTGGTCTTGGGCTGGCGCGTCGGTTACGATCCGCTACATCCGGTGCCGACCTTTGTTCGAGACCGCAAGGACATCGCGTCCCTCATCTGGAATCCTCTGTGCGCACCCAACCTTTCCGTGTTCTTGGCAAAATTTTTTCGCACCGCGTCTCAAAGGGATAAAAAAATCGGCATTCTGGCCAAGGGCTGTGACAGCCGCTCCCTGACGGCCCTCATTCAGGAAGGGCTCGTGGACCGAGATCGCCTGCTCATTGTGGGCCTGACCTGCCCGGGCACCGTGGACCCGGACGCCTTGGCGGCGGCCAGAACCCAATCCGGCCCCATCACCGCCGTCGCCTTTGCCAACGGCATGGTGGAAATCACCTCCGCCGACGGCGTGGAATGCGTGCCCCTGGACCGGGTTATCGAACGGCGCTGTCAGCGATGTCGCCACGCCCATCCCGTGCTCTACGATGTGGTACTGCACGATTTCGAGCCCAGACCCGTGCCAAAAGACCCCTTTGCTCACGTTGAAGCGCTGGAAAACCAGAGTCTAGAAGCTCGCAAGGCTTTTTGGCTCAAGGAACTGGAACGCTGCCTTCGCTGCTACGCCTGCCGCAATGCCTGCCCTTTGTGCGTGTGCCAAGATCATTGCCTTGCCGAATCGCGCACGCCCAAGTGGGTCACCCAAAAGGACACCGTAGCCGACAAATTCTTGTTTCACATGATCCATACCCTGCACCTGGCGGGCCGATGCACCGAATGCGGGGAGTGTGAACGGGCGTGTCCCATGAAAATCCCCGTTGGATTGCTGAAGGAAAAAACGGCCCAAATAGCCATGGATCTATGGCACTACGAATCCGGGACTGACCCGGGCGCTCGGCCGCCTTTGCTCAGCTACGACGCCTCGGTCACCGGCATCTGAAATCTTGTGTCCCCATGACGAACGGAATGTGAAACGGCTATGAACAACGCATCCTTTGTCTCCCATGCCGAGCTTGCCGATCTTCTCCGTCGCCTGTCGGAACAGGCCGAAGTGTGGGTCCCCACCCGGCAGGCCATGACCCCTCATCGGCCCATGTTCAGGCCTTTTCAGGCGGGCATGGACCTGGATTTTCAGCCCATGCCCGTCACGTCCGCCAAAGGCGTGCTTTTTCCCCAAGGGGAAGAGCTCCTGAAGTTTCGCAAGGAAAAATCACTTTCCGAGGCAACCGTCACAACACTGCTATGGGAAGATCCGGCCGTTTTCCGCCCGACTATCGTGTTCGGATGTCGGCCCTGTGATGCGCGGGGATTTTTGGTCTTTGATCGCGCCTTTCTTCAGGGTTCTTTTGTGGACCCGTTTTACAAGGCCCGGCGAGACAAGAACCTCGTGGTCTCCATGGTCTGTCCCGAGCCAGATGCGGCCTGCTTTTGCGGCGCCGTGGGCAGTCATCCGGCGGATACGGAGGGCAGTGACGTGCAGATGATTCCCGTCAAGGAAGGCTATGTGTTGCACGGTCTAACCGAAAAGGGGCAAGAATTTTTGAAAAATGTTGAAAACACTCCATCGCAAGCCCAGCAAGAGGAAGCGCGCCAGGTGTGGACATCGGCGCAGGGCTCAGTCGACTCAGGCGCGTCTTTAACAGACGATGCGCAGCATTTTTTCAAACGCTTTGCCGATACCGCCTTTTGGCGTTTCCACACGGAGCGATGCCTGAGCTGCGGTGTGTGCACGTATCTTTGCCCCACCTGTTATTGCTTTACCCTCACCGACGAAACCAACGGGGTGCACGGGGAGCGCCTTCGTTCCTGGGATGCCTGCATGTTTCATCACTTTACTCAAGAAGCCAGCGGCCATAATCCGCGGCCCACCAAGGCCGAACGGTTTCGCAATCGAGTGGGCCACAAGTTCAGCTATTTTCCCGAAAAGCACGGCCGGTTCGCCTGCTGCGGCTGTGGTCGCTGTCTCCGCCACTGCCCCGTGGGCATGGACATTCGCGCCATTGTGCGGGCCTTGGGTGAATCGGAGGAGGTTCATGACTAGAACGCAGCTCAAAGAACACCCCTATCGGCCGCACTTGGCCGTCATTAAGGAGATCATTCAAGAAACACCTACCATTCGCACTTTTCGTCTCACATGGAAAGACCCGGCAGTCTCGGCGCATTTTTCCTTTCAGCCGGGACAGGTGGGACAGCTTTCCGCCTTTGGTGTCGGCGAATCCACGTTCGTCATCAATTCTCCGCCCACCCGCAGAGAATACCTTCAGTTCAGCGTCATGCGCACGGGGGAAGTCACACGAGCCCTGCACCAGTTGAACGTGGGCGATACGGTGGGCGTGCGGGCCCCTCTGGGAAACAGCTTTCCGTACACCTCCATGAAAGGCCGGGACATTCTCTTCATCGGCGGCGGTATCGGTATGGCTCCTCTGCGCACGCTGCTTCTGACTATGATCGACAATCGAGCCGACTTCGGGGACATCACCGTCATTTACGGAGCTCGATCGCCCGAAGACCTCTGTTACCGCTACGAATTCGACGCATGGCGCGCGGCGCGCGTGAACCTTGTGCTCACCGTGGACCGCGAATTCCCCGGGTGGACAGAAAGGGTAGGATTCGTGCCGACCATTTTGGCCGAAGAGGCCCCTAATCCCTACAACCGGGTGGCCATCACCTGCGGTCCCCCCATCATGATCAAGTTCGTTTTGGCCGGCCTCAGGGAATTGGGCTACGAAGACGATCAGATCTACACCACTTTGGAGCGGCGCATGAAATGCGGCATCGGCTTGTGCGGCCGATGCAACATCGGCGGAACATATGTGTGCGTGGATGGCCCCGTCTTTTCAGGCACCGCCTTGCGCGCCATGCCTCCGGAACTGTAACGGGCACGGCCGACGCGGCAGCTTACAGCGTTCACTTTTCCGAAGGGAAAGCTTTGTCGGTGAAGGCGTCGGCTGCCCGCATGGAAGACTGAGAGGTTTTGAGAAGACACAGAGCCCTTTGGGCGGCGTCCAAAAGCTCAAAGGGTTTTTGCATGGTCGACGTCAACGTGGCCGTGCCGATGCGAGGTTTGATGAGAATGAGCGTTCGACCGTGGCGCAGAGGGGAACGCCGAATGAGGTCATGAAGCTTTGAGACCAGAATCTTCGCTTCCTGCGCGTCCGCGTAAGGGCACACCACAAGAAATTCCACACTGCCGTAGCGGCCGATAAATTTTTCGCCGTCCGGAAAGGTGCTGCGCAGCAGTTCCCCCACATGCCGCAGCACCGGATCCACCATGTCCTCGTGTTCCCCCGCCTCGTCCACGAATTCCAGATCCACGGCAAGCACGGACAGGGCCGCACCGCGTCTTTTGGCGCGTCGGAATTCCCTTTCCAACACGTTGTGAATCTGGAAAAAATTGAGCAGCCCCGTCGGCCCGTCTCGATCGGACAGGTCCTTCACACGCTCGTACGCCAGGCAGTTGTCCATACAAAGCGCAATCTTGATCCCCATTTGTTCAAGCAGTTCGGTGCCGTCCCCTGGACGGTAATGCGAAGGATCGGCACAGGCCAGAAGCAGAAAGCCGTAGTTGAGGTCGTGAATCCGCAAAGGCACCAGAGCCGCCGATCCCATGGGAAAAAACCTTTCGGACAACGATGGCATCCCACCTAAGAGGCACCGTAGAGGCTCTTCGCCCTGAAAGAGCACCGGCGCCAAAAGCTTCTCCGGAACGTCGCCAAACAATTGGTCTTGCTGAAGGGTCACAATGCACGTGCCCGTGTCGTCTTCCAGGGTCGAACCACTCCCGTTCATGAGTTCGGGAAAGAACCGATCTACAAGATCCGGATGGGTGAGGATGAGGGCCACGGCGTCCACAAGAAAGCGGGCTCGAATTTCCCTGAGCAGCTCGGAGGCCAGCCGATCAAAATCGCGCGTTCGAAACAGCACACGCTCGATTTCCACCATGTGCCGCCAGATCTTTTCGTTGGCCGCTGCCGTGTGAATCAGACGTTCCAGTTCTTCACGAAGACGTTGGTTTTCTTTGAGCACATCGGCTGAGGACCGCTCTTCTGTTGTCGCCCCGTTCATGTGCCACCCTTGATTTTCCTATTCTTCCCAGCCCCATTTGCCAATGAGATCCACGAAACGGCAGCCCCCTAGGCTGCTCTTGCGAATTCCTTCCGGAACCCGTTCCACCAGCACCAGATCCTGACTCAGCCGGTCCCCCACCGGCACCACAAGGCGACCTCCCATGACCAATTGATCCACTAAAGGCTGCGGAACCTTGGGCGCGCCCGCGGAAACCAAAATGGCATCAAAAGGTGCCTCCTCAGGCCAACCCATCGTGCCGTCCCCGACCTTCAGCACCACATTGCGGTACCCAAGCTTTTCCAGAATGTGGCGCGCCTTGTGCAACAAGCTCGGCAACCTCTCGATGCTAAACACCCTCTCGGCCAATTCCGCCAGAATAGCCGTCTGGTAGCCGGATCCCGTACCGATTTCCAAGACCTTTTCATGCCCTTGCAACTGCAAGGCTTCGGTCATGAGGGCCACGATGTAGGGCTGGCTGATGGTCTGCTTATCGCCGATGGGCAGCGGATGGTCCGCATAGGCCTGAGACTGCAGCGCCTCACTGACGAAAAGATGCCTGGGCACCTTGCGCATGGCAGCCAACACGCGGGGGTCATAAATCCCCCGGGTGACCAGCTGGGTGTCCACCATCCTGTCGCGAGCTTTTTGAAAATTATTGTTCATCATTCCACGAGTGTTATGTCAGGCTAAAAAAATACACGTTAACGCTTAGAACTAACTGAAAATTAAGTCAATTCCTTTTTCCATAGCCCTTCATAAAAGGTTGGCAAATCGAGCATAAAGCCGCACCCCGGCGTGCCGAAACAGGGCGCCGGAGCCACCCTGTAGAACCCGATCTCGAAGAACCCGCCGAAAAAACCATCCCAGCGGCCTTTGGACACCTTCGAAGACCACCCAAGCCGGCACAACGTCCACTTCCGTGGCAATAGACGTCAAGGGAGCCACCTGTGTGCCGGTATAGAAGGCGTAGGCGCCGTCTTTCCACGACGTGTCATAGAGAGAAAAGAAACTTTGCGGCGAAACCCCTCCCGTCAGCACGGCTTCCAGAGGCTGCGGGGCGTGGGTGTCGTCCAGGGGTCTGAGCACGTAAAGGCGGTTGGGTTCGGCTTCGCGAGTCAAAACACCCTCCGCATTGCTTCGTGTCCATGAGTCGTGCCCGAAGATGCCGAAACCTTGATACGTTCCGGGCTTCCAGTACTTTCTGAGGGCCAAAGCCAGGCTCGGCTCACACCCACGTGTCGTATCCTCCCACAAGAGAACGATGGGGGAAAGATGTTCCCGTTGAATCCACTCCATGAGCAAAGCCAGATAGGTCCAATCCTTTTCCCGTCGCGATGAGATAAAAAACTTGTCGATCCAGGGAACCACACAGGCTTCCAGACGCCCGTCCTTTAACCACGCTTGCCCTCTTTCCACACAGGCTCTCAAAAAGGCAAAACCTTTCGACCATAACCGCTGTTTTTCGCGACGCCACCGGCAAATGTTCTGCCAGTGAAATTGTTGATGCAGGCTGAGCCATCCGCTCCAGGCCAATGGGCTTTCTTCAGGGAAATCTTGAGGCAGGTCCCCATCGAGAAGGTCGCTCACGGCCCGAAAGGCGTCTTTAAAGACATGCTCACAACCCAAAGCCCTTCGAGCCCACGCTTCCCAGAGCGCGTGAAGGGCCTTGGGATGAACCAGGCGACGCTGCCACACGATCCAGAGCTGCTTCACCAAGTCACGGGGTTCGGCATGACGTTCGACCGCGGCACGCCGAGCCCCTTCCCTCGCCACTTCTTCAACAAAGGCATGGCCGTAGTGTGAGGCTGAGGTCAACACATCCACGGGTTCAAAGGCCCAGCCGCTGCAGGCTGCCGCCGAGGCATTGTGAAGGCTCAAAACCACATGGCGCCGAGCTCGACTGACCTCTAGAGCCAGACGGCGCACGTGGCGCAATTCCACCGCCGTGGCTTCCACAAGTCTTTCGAGAAACCGACTCCCATGGGATCCCAACCCGCCCCATGTAGCCCTCAACGCGCCTCGAACAGGGACCCTGTGAAACGCCGCCTTTTCAATCTCACGTTCTCTTAGAAACCCTGTGATCTGGCGACGGCGTCTCGGACCATTATGCCCTGGGGCGACTATCCGCCGACCGATGCGCAAGAAACGGCTCCGAGAAAAGCGCACGCGTTTTCTCTGCCAGTCGGAACGCCATAAAGAGGCTAGATCGCGTAGCGTCATATGGCTTGGTGTTTTCGTGCCCGCAGCGTCACGCCGCTGGCTGCGTTGCACGGCACGGTCGTGAGCCCGCAATCTTTGCCGCAGATGCCTGAGATGCCGTCGCCACAGAGCTCGAACCTGCGGTTCTCGAAACGGCACAGGCAGAGGGGCAGCCAGGGCCAAGACACGAATCAACGGATAGGTCTTGCTTTCTAAATACGCAGGAAGAACCGAAAACACCTTGCGCATTTTCTGTTGTGGAACGAGGCCGTCGTCAAGAAGGCGCTTTTCAGGAAAGGCCCAAGCATGGCACCAAAATAAAATGTCCAGGACAAGTTCCCATATGGGCGCACGCATCCTTGACCAGGATCGGGTTCCAAGGTGCCCGAGAAGGCACCGAACCTCCTCCCATGCGCCGTCGTCTACGGCTGCGATCAATTTTTCCTCCAGAGATGCCACACCGCACGGCGACATGTGAATCCCTCGATTTTTGCCAGCCCTTTCAACAACAGCAAGATCCGGTGCCGGGTCTGGGAATGCCAACGCCAAACACCTTACTTTCCAAAGGGCGGCCTGTCGGCCGTCTGTATATCCACGGCCCCCAAGGGGCGCGGCCCCTCCGCATTCTCGTCCAGCACAGATTCCTTTCAGCCACACCACAGCCTGTAGGAGCGGCGCACGGGGCGAAACTCTGTCGAGACTTGCGGCGCTTTTACAAAATCGAGAAACGGCCCCCAAAGGTCGATCGAATGGACACATCAGGGAAGCCCATGGCCAGCGGCACGCCACGCCCGCGGCTCATTATGGGAGCGCACCTCCTTTCAAGCAACCCCAACGGTTCATGAATCTTCTTGACAGGCAAGAAAGTTTGGCGTACCTAATAAATCGCTAACACAACAGGAGTAGCTATGCGGTGGTGGTCTATGACGATGCAATGTTGTTCTTCACACCCACGCGATGAATCGTTTCGAGGGTCAACGATTCCTCTGTCCATGGCCCCCTCGGGCACGCGGCTCTTGGTGCGACGCATCGAGGGCGGGCGAAAGCTGTGCGCCCGCATGGCGGCTTTGGGCATTTATCCCGGAGCGGAACTGGAAGTGCTATGCGCCGGATGCGACCGGCCATGCCTCGTCAAGGTTCACGGCAGCACGCTGAGTCTCGGCGCCGGCGTGAGCAGCAAGATTTTGGTGTGCGGCCCTTTGACCTGAAACGTACTGAGGTTTTTCCATTTTATGAAATGCAAAGCGGCCAAAGTGCCGCTCTTTTTGGGCCTTTAAAGTTAGGAAGCCCTAATTTAAGCCAAGCAGGTAAAGGATGTGTCCATGGCGACGATGCTTTTGCGCCACATGGCGCCCAATCAAGCCGGGGTCATCGTCAAGGTGAAGGCCACTGGGGAGTTGGGGCGTCGCATTCGAGACATGGGATTGGTTCCGGGAACCCCCATTCAGGTGCAAGGCCGAGCTCCCCTTAAAGATCCTGTGGCCGTTCGCGTGCGTCAGTTCACGCTCACTTTGCGCAACAATGAAGCGGACTACATTCTGGTAGATGTGGAGAAAATCCCGTGAAGCAAGCCTTTCACAAATCTCAGGAACACCTTTTCGCCCTGGCAGGCAATCCCAACTGCGGCAAGACGACGCTTTTCAACGCCATCACGGGCGCTCGACAACACGTGGGCAATTATCCGGGCATCACCGTGGAAAAGAAAGAGGGTTTTTATTCCCTCGACGGTCGGCAGATTCGCCTGGTAGATCTGCCCGGCACTTATTCCCTGACCGCTTACTCTTTGGAAGAACTGGTGGCTCGCGATTTTCTCGTCCATGAACGCCCGGAGGTGGTCATCAACATCGTGGACGCCTCAAACCTGGACCGCAACCTCTATTTGACGGTGCAGTTAATGGAACTGGGCGTGCCCGTGGTGGTGGCGCTCAACATGATGGATGTGGCCGAAGGTCGCGGCCTGCGAATTCATGCCGAAGAGCTTTCCAAGCGATTGGGAGTTCCGGTGGTGCCGACGGTGGCGCGGCGTGGCGAAGGCAAAGAAAACCTCCTTCGAGTCGCCGTGGAGATGGCGCAATCCGAGCGACATTGGGAGCCTCTTCACGTCTCCTACGGGCCCGACGTGGACCCCGTGCTCAAGGACATGGAAAAAATCATTGGAGAACATGGTTTCCTGACGGACCTTTATCCGGCCCGCTGGACGGCTTTGAAGTATCTGGAAGAAGACGAGCAGGTCAAGGCCAAGGGCCGCCAGGCGAACGCCACGGTTTCTGAGCATCTAGAAGCCTTGGCCGCCAAGCTCACCGAGCATCTTCAAAAAACCCTAGACAGCTATCCGGAAGCCATCATCGCGGACCATCGTTACGGATTCATTGCGGCTTTGCTCAAAGACGGTGTGGTCGAGCAGCGTCTCAAAGGCAATCGGATGCACCTTTCGGATCAGATCGATCGCGTTTTGACCAACCGCTTTTTCGGCCCCATAGTCATGGTGGCTGTCCTTTATGCCGTCTACGAATTCACGTTCACCTACAGTGAGCTTCCCGTCCAGTGGTTCGAAGCGGCCTTTGCGGCTTTGGGCCGTTGGGCCGAACAGGCGATACCCGAAGGGCCTCTGCGCTCTTTGCTGGTCTCAGGCATCATCGACGGTGTGGGCGGCGTCATGGGCTTTGTGCCTTTGATCTTTTTCATGTTCTTGGCCATCGCTTTTTTGGAAGATACGGGTTATTTGGCCCGAGCCGCCTACATGCTGGACCGGGTGTTTCGTGTGTTCGGCCTCCATGGGAGCTCTTTCATGGCCTTTATCATCTCCGGAGGCATCGCCGGCGGGTGTGCTGTGCCGGGGGTTTTGGCCACGCGAACCCTGCGCACGTCCCGCGAACGGCTTGCCACGTTGCTCACAGCCCCTTTCATGAATTGCGGCGCCAAGGTGCCCGTGTTGGCCATGCTGATCGCCGCCTTTTTCACCGAAAACCGCGCGCAGATGCTTTTTCTTCTCACCTTGCTGGCTTGGGTCTTTGCCCTGGTGCTGGCCAAAATCATTCGCCTCACCATCCTTCGCGGCCCCAGCAGTCCGTTTCTTTTGGAACTACCCCCTTATCGCATTCCCACCTTCAAGGGGCTCATGATTCATACTTGGGAGCGCATCTTTCAATATATTCGAAAGGCCGGCACCGTCATCGTTGCCATATCCGTGCTGCTCTGGGCCTTGATGACCTATCCGGGCCTGTCCGCTTCGGAAAAAGCCGCCTTCGATGTGGAGCGGCAAGCTGTTCTGGAAACCCTGTCCGAACACCACAAGGACCTGTTGACTTCGGAACAGAAAACAGACCTGCCGCCACAGGTCCAGGAAGCTCGGGAACAGCTCCGTGCCATTGATAAGCGCGAAGCGGCCACGGCGCTGCAATCCTCCCTTGCGGGTCGAATGGGCACGGCTCTGGAAAAGATCACGCGCTGGTGCGGCTTTGATTGGAGGACCAACGTGGCCTTGGTGGGAGGATTTGCCGCCAAGGAAGTGATCATATCCACCCTGGGCACGGCCTATTCACTGGGAGAACTGGATACGGAAGAGAACACGAGCTTGAGTGAACGGCTGCGCCAGGACCCTCACTGGAATCCTTTGGTGGCTTTTGCGGCCATGGTGTTCATCATGTTGTACTCACCGTGTTTTGTCACCGTAACGTGTATCGTCAAGGAATCCGGGTCCTGGAAATGGGGTGTGTTTTCCATGGTCTTTAACACGACGGTGGCCTTCATCGTCGCCACGGCCGTCTACCAAGCCGGCCGATTGCTGGGCCTCGGCTCATAGTCTCAGGTCAGAAGGAGCATCTTCCATGTGGCAGCACCTTGTGGTGGGTATTCTCGTTGTCGCGGGCCTCGTGGTGGTGGTGCGTTATTTTATCAAGACGTTTCGGGGCGAAACCTCCCATTGTTCCGGTTGTTCCGGCGCTTGTTCCCTCAGGACGGCACGGGAGCTTCAGGGTCTCGAATCGTCGGGACCACCTCCGACGTGCGAGCAATCTTCTTCGCCACCGTGATAAAACCCGTGTGGCCGATCATGCGGTCTTCGGGCCTGGCGCGCCGCGCATCGATCTTCCAATTGCGCTTGAGCAGCTCAAAGGTGGTCACATTGGCATAGCCGTGCCGTTTCAACTCCTGGCACACCATTTGAGCCTGCCCCACCTGTGGGCTCAGTGACAGCAGAAGCCCTCCGGTGCGCAGGCAGGCCGAGACGGCCTCCACGGCGAGCCACGGCTCGGGAAGGTCTAATACCACCCGGTCCACGGTCACCTTCAAAGGCAAGGCTGTGACGTCCGCCACGAGAAGCGTGTGGTTGTCCGGCGTCTTTCCGAAAAAGACCTCGATGTTCTTTCGGGCCAATTGGGCAAATTCAGGACGAACTTCCACGGAAATCAGGCGCCCTTTAGGCCCAACCGCTCGAAGCAGGGCCAGGCTGAGCGCTCCGGATCCCACACCGGTCTCCAACACCACATCACCCGGGCGAATGTCGCCGTAGATCCAAAAGGCCCCCATGTCCTTGGGATAAATCACCTGAGTGCGCCGCTTGAGCTTGTGAACGTAATCGCCGAGGGACGGTCGAAAGAGAAAAACCTTGGCCCCCCGGTGCGTCTCAAGCCATTCGCCTTCCTGCCGACCCACCACATCCTGCAGATCCACGTTGCCCAGATGACAAGAAAAGGATCCCGATCCCGCCCGCACAAGCCAAGTCTTTCCCTTTTGGGATGTGAGAAGCACCAGTTCTCCGGGCTGAAATGCGTTCATGGTTTCGTGCCTTTCCTTTCTATAGAGAAGCTCACTACTGCCCTTCAGATTGCTGAGGTGAGAGTCAAAAAGAACATGGTAGCGTGAAGAAGGCTGCAGTCGGCGCTACAGATCCGCCACTCATGGAATCTTCCGAAAGCTTTCCGAAGGCTTACCGCAGTTGGGGCATTTTTCCGGGGCCGCGTCCTCGGCTACCCAGCCGCAGTTTTGACACACCAGGTACACGGGCATGCGGTCGGAAATCATGTGTTGCAAGGCCATCTTATAGAGCCTGGCGTGGCGCTCTTCGGCGTTTCGGGCCGAAGTGAGAAACCAGATGGCAGCTTTGTCCTCCAGGGCCCAAGCTTCCTGAAGCAGTTTCGGGTAAGCCACCTGGTTCACAAAGGATTCGGACGCAAAAGCCGCCTGCAGGTTTTCTTCGGTCGATCCCACTTTTTCCAAAAGCGATGCATGATTCTGAGCATGCACCCTTTCGGCTTCGGCAATGGCGCGAAACAGCCGGGCTATCTGAGGGTACCCTTCTTCGTCCGCCTTCCGTGCGTAAGCCAGAAGCCGAAAATGGGCCCTGGCCTCCCCAAGGAACGCTTCCAGCATCAATGCTTTGCGCTGCCGAGGCATCGTCTTCAATCCTCGTGTCGTCTCACGGTCACTTCCCGAAACTCGCTTCGCCTCAGCCCACAGTAACGGCCATCTCTCGAGGCGCCGGAGGTTTCTGAAACAGGACCAGCACATGGCGCCACACGGCGCTCGGGAGCGTCGGCGCCCGAAGGTTTATGGGCACAAGATGCGTCTTATACCCCAAGGACGGCGGCGGCGCGAGTTCTTTCAATGTGCGGCGAAAGGTTTCGGTGCCAAGCCCTTGGTGCACGTAAAAAACCGCAAAGCCTTTCGGAAAAAGAACGCGATGCATGTCCTTCCACAAGGACTCCATGGCCTTTCGAAAAGCGCCGAGGCCGAAGTGCATGCCGAGAAAGGATCGCACGTACTCCACCACGTTTGACGTGTAAATAACATGAAAGCTGTCGCCGGTGCCGGCAAGAAAATCTTCCAGCAACGAGCAGACAATGGGAAAGTGGCGTCGAGCCCCTTCAGCCCATGCGCCATAGGCGTCGTCACAGAGCAGGAAAGGTAGCAGCCCCAGATGCACCCTGTCCGTTGGGCGCAAGAAGGCTTCAAAGGGGTTGGTCTCGCCGCCGTGCGCGGCCATGATTGGATCAAAAAACCGGCGAGCCTCGGGGCCGAGGTCGTCTCGAAGTAGAGCATACACGGCGCTTCGCGAAGAAAATGCAGGGTGCTTCGGATCCCGAGCGGTCATCCACAAATCCTTGGCCTCGCCAATGCCTTCAAAGAAGAAGCGGCAAAAGGCCTGACGGTCCAAGCCCCTGTAGGCGGCTCGTTTGAGTTCCGCCATGGCGCATGCGCCCACCGACACGTCCACCGCCACAAGAGAGCCCGCGCCGCACGACAAAAAATAGATGGGAATGTCACCGCTTCCTGCCACGCACAGGATTCTTAGGCCTTGGACAGGAAGCGGCGCAGGGGCCGCCCACGGATGTTCGGTGGGCACAAGATAAGGCGTGGAGGCTTCGTGAAAAGCCTTTTCTTCAAATGGCTTTGCTTTCATGGCTACGTGCAGCTCACCTGATAAGGCCGTTCTGCCCTAATGCTTTTGGATCCACGCTCGGTGCAACACCCTTCTTTTGCCGAAGGCCTTTCGCCACGCCAGCGCTTCTGTCGCGGCTCGCGCGCGGCTCCCTCTTAAGCTTAATTCATCGAGCGCCTTTTAGAGCTTGATGCGGAGCCTGTCCAGCATCCCGTCGGCGTACTCGATGATGTAGTCGCGCTGGGCCTGCGTGGCGTAGCCGATGCACGCACAGCGCAGGGTGTTTCGGCTGCGAATGAGCCATTCAAAACCCACCTGTTTTCGGGTGAGGTTCACCGCAAAATAGTAAGGTTGGCAATGGTTGTGGGTTTTTTGCACGTCCGTGTACAAGGCATGGGGAAGGTCCACGTAATAAATGCCTTCCATGGCCGCCGATTCCGCGTGGGCGGCGAGATAGTCTCGAATGCGATCGTAGTCGGATTCTCGAAGCTGGTCGATGACGTATTGTTTCATGTGCACCTCCCAAACACCCAGCGGGTACGCCGGGTTCTTGTCGCTCGAACCAGGCCAGGGTTATAAATGGATCAAAGCCTCGACAGCACGGGCGACCTTTCCCACATCCTTCAAATCCTTGTCAATGTTCAAGCAGAACCGAGGCTTTTTCCCGCCAAGGCCAAAGGCTCCTGCGCCGTGGCTTCAGCGGCTGTTCGTTCACCGATCAGACAAGGAGGTGTCATCATGAAAGCTGGAATCGTTTTTACAGGAACAGGCCCGATTTTGATTCTGACCAGCTATGATTCATTTGAAGATCCCAAATTCATTGAAAAAGTCAGCGCCAAAGGAATCAAAAAATTCATCGCTCGAGAACTCCCTCTGGAAAAGGTCAAAGAAAAATACGGCCACCAATTTAGCGTCGTGCTGGGCGATCTTCACCAGACGGATGATTTGCGCGTCCTCGATTACAACGGGCACAATGTCTTCTACAACTTTTCCTTTAAGGAAATGGGCGATCCCATCTATTACGAACCCTGAGACGAAGCCGCAACACGGCCTTTAAGATGCGAGGAGACGCCATCACCCGCCCACGACGGCAAGGGCAAGGGAACGCACGGAGGCGTTCCCCTTAAGGCCTTATCTCCTTCGTTTTTTCTTCGGGCCAAATTTTTTGACCCCCCCCACTCAACAAAGGCACGCTTCACCCGAAAACTTTGCGCCCCATGTGCGTTTTCACAATCGTCACCGGATTGTCATTCATGGGACGTTGGGCTGTCACACAACCCGTGTTGAATGGCCGTGAACCAAGAGGCCCATACAAGGTGAAAGGGTCCATGCTGGGAAAAACCGTGCACACTGAAGTGCATGGCACGGAGAGTGACTCGAAAGCCTTCTTTCGTGGGGTCACAGCCCGCGACGTGAGGGCCGTGGGAGAACTGCTGCACGAGCTGGGCTATGCCGTTTCGTGGCGCAGGATCAAAAGCGTGCTCACACGTCTTCTTTAGAATCCCAAAGATCACTGCCTCCTTGCGCTCTGTCCCGTCCGCAGGTCCATCGTGGGCATGATGACGCTTCGAGTCCTCGAATGCCTTCGCCTCGGGGGACGACAGGTGTCCATCGAGGAACTGGTCGTCAACGCGGAATGGCGAGGCCAAGGGATTGGGCAGGCCTTAACGGCTTATGCCCTGGCCTTTGCCAAGCGTTGGCACGCTGTCAGAATCGAAGTGCTAACCAGTGAAAGTCGACAGAACACCCAAAGGGGATTCTACGTCAAGGCGAGATTTGATCAAGTACCGTCCCGCGTCTATCGCAAACGGCTCGGCGACGAAGGCACCACCGCGTCGTCGCAAACCCGAAACACCTCGCAAGACTAGTGAGGAACCAAGCCATGAAAACATGCCTTGATGACGGCTCCCTATTTGATGAAAAGCATGTCATGACCCCAAGGAATAAAGACCAAAATTTGCATTATGGTGACCACGCTGCCCTTGGCTTCTTTGTCTGGATCATGTAGGGGCAGCCCTTGTGGCTGCCCCTAATTTGGGAAGGCACGGGGTCTACAAGGTACGCGTGGGGGCCTGCCCCACGTCGTGTCCTCGGTATCGACGGGCATACCTCAAAGGCAAGGGGGCAAAGGGCATCAAGGGCAGGCGACATTTTCACGCCGCGCCCATGCCGACGGGTAGAGATCGTTTTAAACCGCTGCACCTCGTCTGGCAGCGACGTCTGCTTCCTCCATCTCGCACCCCTTTTTGCATACCAAATCCAACGCTTATGGCTGGTCCACTCCAGTGCGGGGTCACTATAATTCCATGTGACGCCAAAAGTCTTCGTCTTTTTCCCCTTCCGTTGACAACGCAGCATGCAAGCTTATGTTTGATTCAAACAGTGGCTTTTGGTGTTTATGAACCTCAACTAAGGAGAGAGACGATGAGCGATGTGAATGCACCGAGCAAGAGGCAACAGTTTGTTTGGGTCAAGGACAAGGCCGGTAACGAATTTGTGTGCCCTGTCGATGTCCTCAAAAAGCCTTCTGAAATGAGTCCGGACGAACTCAAAGACTGCATTGACGACGCAACGAAGCCGCAACCCTATGCTGGAGGTTAGTTTAAGTCGATATTCTGCTTAGAATATATTGTTTATGACGAGTAGACCCACCCTTTGAGGTGGGTCTTAGCTTTCCATAGTGCCCTAAGTATGGAAAAGGCCATGCATGACTGAACTCCGATAGACTTCTAAGCCACGGCTTCCAGGTGGGATACGGAAAGGCTCACAGCCCCAAAGGATGCGTCTACGGTGCCTCGCAAAGCATAGGGCCGCTCCCATCCCAGGCTCTGGCAGAATCGGCGGTAGGCGTCGGGGAAGAAAACCGTTTCATAAATGGCCGTCTCGTCTTCAAAGGACACGAAGGCCATTGGATCCCCATGCTGTGTGACCACCTCCTTGCGCGTGATGGGCCATCCTTTGACCCAAACTGTTCTGCCCACCCATTGCGCCAGATCTTGGGCTCGAACCCACGGTCGAGGTCGCTTGCGGTAAGCTTCTTCATGGCACACCAACGGATGCGTGGAAAGGACGAAACCCAACGCTTCCTGTTCCTGGCGCCATAGCATGGCCGCTTCAGGCGGCGGCAAATCGGGCACACCGGTTTTCCCTTTCCTCAAGGTCCGGCCTTCAACGGCATCGAATAGCTTGTTTCCCAAAGGCGCGGCCCTTGAACCCGCAAAAACCGAGGGAGAGGCGACCGCCAGGGGGGCCACCCTGGGGTTCTTCGACACATCGCCATAGGGATGCGGAAAGGGCACGGGCCGATGCCGATCCTCACGCCCCAAAGTCTCGCCCCTGGCCCCCTGCGGTCGAGGGATCCAGGAATTCGGAGAAAACATGTTTGAGCCCCCGTCGTTTGACGGCGAACGCGCCGACCCACATCGAGCATAGATCCACCACAAAAGCTGGGCCCGGTTTAAAGGCCTGGCCACGCTGTCCAGGGCGCCGCTCTTGGCCAGCACCACCGCGTCCGAAGCGGTCAAAGGCACGCGACGCCACAGGTCGTCCAGAGATGCAAAGGGACCGTTTCGAACCCGCTCTTCCAGAAGTCGATCCACGGTATCCCGGCGAATTCCCTGAAGCATCTGCAACCCCAATCGCACCGTCCGATCCTTGCCCCAACACTTCCATCGGCTTGCGTTCACATCGGGCCCCAAGACCTTCAGGCCCATGCGTCGCGCTTCCGAAATGTAGGCAAAGCTCGTGTAGTAGCCCCCTCCATTGGCCAGCACCGCCGCCATGAATTCGGCGGGGTAATGCACCTTGAGCCACGCCGATTTGAAACTCACCAGTGCATAGGACGCCGAATGAGGCTTGCAAAAGGAATATCCGGCAAAGGAGGTGAACATCTCCCAAAGGCTTTGCACCACGTCCTCGGCCACGCCACGGCGCCGGCACCCATCTTCAAAACGCCGCCGATAATCCTCGATCTGTTCCCGGCTTTTCTTGCTCAACACCTTGCGCAATCCATCAGCTTCCGCCCACTGAAACCCGGCCAGGGCCATGGCACACAGGACCACATGTTCCTGGTACACCAGGATGCCGTAGGTTTCTTCCAGCAGATCCTTGAGGTCGGGATGGAGGGGTTCCCAGGGCTTGCCGTGAAGGCGTTCGATGTAAGCATGAATATAGCGGTTGGCAGCAGGCCGAATAATGGATGAATGAATCACCAGGTGGGCAAAATCTCCACGGCGCGTCTTTTGCTGAAGCTGGCGCATGGCGGGTGATTCCACGTAAAAAACGCCCATGGTGTCACCTCGAGCCAAAAGCCCTTGGGTTTGGGGATCGTCCAAGGGATTCAAGGAAGCATAATCGATCCGACGGCCCGTGTTTTCCGCCACCATGTTCAAAGCGTCCCGAATGACGCCCAAGGAACGGTTCCCCAAAAGATCAATCTTGACCAAGCCTCCTTCTTCTGCCTGATCCTTATCCCACTGAATGATCCTCACCCCTTTGGCGGCCCGCTGCACGGGCACTCGACGATCCACACGATCCGGAGCCAGCACTATGCCTCCGCAGTGCACGGAAACATGGCGAGGCAGCCCTTCCAGTCGAGCAGCAAGGCGAAGAATTTCCGGCCACGGCGGATTCAGAGAAAAACCGCGAAAAGCCGGATGCGATCGCACCCGCGCCTCGATGCGCTCCGGTCGCGTCCACCCACTCAAGCGTCGGCTCACTTCCGCAATGTCCGCCGCAGGCACGCCGTAGACCTTGGCCGTTTCCCGCACGGCCGCGCGCGCCCCAAATCCCACGTGGTTCGCCACCATGGCAAACCGTTCGGCACCGTAGATCTGTTCCACTTCTTTTAGAAGCTCATCCCGTTCATCCCATGGAAAATCCACATCGATGTCCGGATGGTCTTGCCGATGGGGGTTGAGAAACCTTTCGAAAACCAACTGGTGCTCCAGAGGATCCACATGCGTGATACCCAAAAGATAGCTCACCAGGCTCGCTGCCGCGCTGCCTCGGCCGCAATGCATGGGACGACGCCCCACAATGTCGGCCACCACAAGAAAGTAATCCACATAACCTTTGGCATGAATGAGCTCCAGTTCCGCGGCAAGTCTTTGTTCCAGTTCAGGAAAACTTCGCCCATAGCGCCACCGCACGCCTTTTCGACAGCGCCGAACCAGCACATCAAAGCCATCTTCCGATCCGTTGCCATAGGCGGGAAAAACGGTTTCAAAACGGCTCCAATCCGTGAAACATTGGCGCAGGAGTGTTTCCGCATTACTCACGGCTTCAGGGCAATGGGGAAAATGGCGGGCCGCCGCCTCCACAGGCTTCAACCACGCTTCCGAAGACGCCAGTTCCCGAGGATCCAAGGTGCTCAAAGTCCTGTTGGTGTCAATGGCGCGCACCAGCCGATGCAGGGAAAAATCTTCCGGATCGGCAAAATAGACCGGATGCACGGCCACCGCGGGGACTTTCATCTCCTTAGCCATGCGCAACGTTCGACGCCCCGCGGGGCCCGGAAGCACCGCCGCGTAGGTTTCTACACGAGAACGAACGGCTTTAAGAAATGCCTCATCGGCACTGACCATCGCCACATGAGCCCCTCCATGGGCGCAATCCCTTTCCAAGGAAAAGCCGGAATCCAGATGAAGCCGGGTCACCAGAGCGCAGAGCCTTTCATAGCCCGTGAAATCCTTAGCCAGTGCCAGCACGTGCCGCCCTTCATGGACCAGGTGCACACCCACCACCGGAGCCAGGCCCTCACG
This sequence comes from Desulfosoma caldarium, assembly GCF_003751385.1. Classification (NCBI taxonomy): domain Bacteria; kingdom Pseudomonadati; phylum Thermodesulfobacteriota; class Syntrophobacteria; order Syntrophobacterales; family Syntrophobacteraceae; genus Desulfosoma; species Desulfosoma caldarium. Next base: position 419,897 of record NZ_RJVA01000010.1, read on the forward strand.
GCGCGCTGCGCTGAGAAAGCGCATCAGGCCGTAAAAACCGTTGCGATCGGCGCACAGCACCGCCTTGTGTCCCCGTTCCGCGGCACGCCGACACAACATCTCGGGAGAACTCACCCCTCGCATGAACGAATAAAAGGTATGAACAACCCAGAGCATGGCGCCTCGTTACCCAACACTGCTCGGGTTATTTTTGCGCTCCGTACCCCACTGCCCACATAAGGGCGTTATGCCCGTAGCGGCTTCGCACGGTATCCAAAGCGTGCTGAATCCGTTGCTCTCGAGCCTCCGAAAGCCCTGTTTCGGGAAACAACGCCAGCTGCCGCACAGGCAGCTGAAACCGGCTCCATGTGACGGCGATTCGACGCAGCGCCACCCGCCTCTGGCATACCGATCGAGCCAGAGCGCGCACCGCGTGAAAAAGGGCTCGATCCAGCACCTGCGCCTCCGGGCGCACGTGCCGAGTTCCCTGCACTTCCATCCCGTCGGCGTAGCGCACTTCCAAAAGAAGGCGACCGGGCAGGCGGTTGCGGCGCCTGAGCGTCCAGCCGGCTTCTTCCACGAGCCGCAGAAGCACGGCATCGATTTCATGCCAATCTATGGTTTCCCGTGCCAACTCATGGACCAGCCGCAAAGCCGCGTCCTTTTCAAAAGGGACCACCGGCGAAGGGTCTTCGCCACGGGCAAGCTGCACAAGGCGTGAGGCGTGATGGCCCACAACGGGCACGAGATCTTCGGGATTTAAAGCCGCCAACTGACCGATGCGGCGAATGTTCACATCCGCGAGTCGATCCGCCGTCTTGGGCCCAAGGCCGGGAAGCGCTTCGACGGAAAGGCCCTGAAGAAAGGTGCGTTCTCCGCCCGGAAACACCCGGCTCACGTCGCCCACATCCACGCAGTCGGCAGCCACCTGGCTGACGAGTTTGTTGCTCGCAAGGCCCGCTCGCGTGGGCAGTCGACGGCGATGCAGCATCTCCTCTTCCAGCCGACAGGCCGTGTCCGTAAAAGGGCCCCAAAGGCGCCGGGTTCCCGACAGATCCACGAAATAGCGCCCCAAAGCCCCGGCTTCCACTACAGGAGAAAAGGCCATGAGGTCCCGAACGATGGTTTCATGGACGTTCCGGTAAAAAGACCGATCCGGAGGCACCACCTGCAGAGCTCGACAACGCCGCACGGCCACCGCCCACGGCATTCCTTCTCGAATCCCCTCTCGACGCGCCAAAGCGTTCGCCGCCAACACCACAGCCCGTCCGCCGGCATCGGCCACCGCCAAAGGACGTCGCCTTCGAGACGGATCCCGCAGCTCTTCCAGCACCGCACAAAAATCGGGCACATGAAGATGCACCACAGCCCGTTCCATAAGGCATGCGCTCCCGGCGCCTTTTCACGGCGCGTCCCCACAAGGGGTCAAGTTCGTCGGCACCCTATGATGGTAAAGTGAACAAAAGGTGAAAGTCAAGGGGAACTGCTTACAGAGGGGCGTCAAAGGGGCGAGCGTAGCCGGTGAGTTCCACGTAGCCCAAGCCTTGCACGCTGTGGCCCTGCCGCGTGCCTCGACACGACACGGACCCCTCCCAGTACGTGACCCCGGTGCTGGACCCGGTTTCCAGTTCCTGATCCGCAAGGTTGGGACGGATTTCCAATTCCAGCGCCAACTTGGGCACCTTTAGGCGCCATTGGGCCGGATACGTCGCCTTGGATCGAGGACTTTTCCATGTCGCAATGACATCTAGAAGGATTTCGTCGCGACCAAGATGATGCGTGGTCCCCGAGGCCTGCACAAAGGTACCACTGGATGCGGGGTGCCATGAACCGTCCTTTTGGCGCAGGCCAAACACCATGAGTTCCGTGGTGTCGTCCAGCTGCAGACCGAACCAGTCCCAACCTTGCAGCCCGGGTTCCAGGGGTTCCGAACTGTATTCGTGATCCATCCAAGCAAAGCCCGTCACGTCATAAGTCTCGTCTTTTACCCGCACCGTTCCCTGAGCTTTCAGGCGGGTCAGAGAATAGTAGCAGCTGGCCCTTTCAGGGTCGGAGCCTTTAAGGCTGTAGCCTTCGATGCCGTGCAGCACCACAGGCTTTTGGGGCTCGAGGCGAAGATCCAAAGCAAAATGCCGAGCCTCCGCTCGCAGTCCGTGGTGCTTCGGCCCAATGTGCGCCCTCCAGGGATGAACCCAGACGGCGACGGTCTTCTGGGTCGCCTCGACACCCGCGACGCCGGCGGCTCCCCGCAGGGCTTTCTCCTCGTAACGAAAGCGCCCTTCCAACACATCGCTTAAAGCCGCATGGGCAAAAAAGATCTGGTTTGTGCGCCACGGAGACGATGGTCCGGCCTGTTTGGCCTGTGTGGTGTGGTCCTTTTCTGAAGACAACTGGTGGCGAAAAAAGGTCAATTGAAAGCCGAAGAGCCGTCCGGTTTCCGTCCGCACATTGCCCGTATAGTACCACCATTCGGTGCGATAGCCTTCGTGAGCTCCATGGTCCTTGGGGAATCGCATACCGCACGGGCCCCGCACCTTGAAGAATCCGGACGCCGTGTCCTGAGCCCACACCCAGTTTTCCAAAAAACCACAAAGCACTAGCAGCAGCGCGAAGGCCTCGAGCATGGCGCGCAGTTGACTGAACCTCCGCATGATCGGCTCCACAACGTTTTCGCATGATGTTCCATGGACACGTTTCGCTCGTTAGTATACCTTTGTTGTGAGATCATGGGAAAAGCGTTTAAATCACGTAAGGGAAAGGCAACTCCAGTGAAGAGGACATTGGACCCCCCTCCCTTGCCTAAAAATGTTCTTCGAGCCCTTCAAGACATCGTCGGTCATGAACACGTGCTGACGACCCTGGAAGACCGCACGACCTACAGTTATGATGCCAGCAAACTCTCCGCCCTTCCCCAGGCTGTGGTCTTTCCCGCCGATGTGCAGCAAGTCAGCCACGTGGTTCGATTGGCTAACCGGTGGCGTTTTCCCATTTATCCGCGCGGCGCCGGAAGCGGCATGGTCGGCGGCGTGGTGCCTGAGCGGGGGGGCGTGGTGCTATCCTTGGCCCGGTTCAATCGCATTTTAGAAATTCATGCCGAAGACATGATCGCCGTGGTGGAACCCGCGGTGGTCACAGGTGTCTTTCAAAAAACGGTGGCCCAATATGGGTTGTTCTATCCGCCGGATCCGGCCAGCCTGGAATTTTCCACCCTTGGCGGCAACGTGGCCACCTGTGCCGGAGGGCCTCGAGCGGTCAAGTACGGCGTGACTCGCGATTATGTGCTGGGCTTGGAAGTCGTGCTGCCCACGGGGGAGCGGATCACCACGGGCACACGAACCATGAAAGGGGTGGTGGGGTATGACCTGACCAGGCTTTTCGTGGGATCGGAAGGCACCCTGGGAGTGATCACCAAGATCGTCGTGCGCCTTATTCCAGCCCCTGAAGCCGTCATGACGGTTTCGGCCGTCTTTTCCTCCATCGAACAGGCGAGCCAGGCCGTGTGTGCCGTGCTGCAGGCCCGCATCATTCCCACATGTCTTGAACTGCTTGACGGCGCGACGCTGCGCGCTGTGGAGCCCTATTGCCCTCTGGGTCTTTCCGAAAGGGCCGATGGCATGCTCATTGCCGAAGTTGACGGCCCCCCGGAAGTCTTGCCGCGACACGTCGCCATCATGGAAGAGGTCTTTCGCCGGCACGGCGCCTTTGAGGTCTTTCGCGCGGAAACACCCCAGGACAGAGAAAAGCTTTGGGCCGCTCGGCGCGCCATTTCTCCGGCCTTGGGCCGCATTCGCTCCGGAAAGATCAACGAGGACGTCACTGTTCCCCGATCCCGCATCGCCGACCTGATCAAGTTCAACCAGGCCCTCGCACGCAAATACGACCTGGTCATCGTCAGCTTTGGCCATGCCGGAGACGGCAACATTCACACGAATATCATGGTGGATCGGTCCGACGCCCGGGAAATGGCCCGCGCCGAAAAGGCTGTGGAGGAACTCTTTCGCGAGGTACTTCGCCTTCAAGGGACCATTTCCGGAGAACACGGCATTGGCCTCACCAAGAGTTGTTTCTTCCAGTGGGAAGTGCATCCGGAAGCCTTTGACGCCATGGTGCGCATCAAGCGCGCTCTCGATCCCCACGACATCATGAACCCAGGAAAAATGTTCCTTCCCAACCGCGCCTTCTTTGGAACGGCGGCCGTCACCGGCCCAAAACGCTCCCTCAGACCATGACCGCTCCTTTGGCAAACAAAACCCCCAAAGGCACACCGCCGAGCGCCCTTGGGGGTCCCTCGATAGCTTGGGAACCTCTGATGCCGCGAGCTAGAGACACCTACGCTTTAGCGCCAGCAGCTTCTGTCGCCGACGCTTGAGGTCCCTGGTTCTTCAATTCGGCAAAGTACTTTTCCTTGACCCCTTTGAGATACGCTGCCATGGGCCGGTAGGCCAGGTGCGACCATTTGGAGAAGGGCACTTCCAGGACCAGCATGGGGACGGCGATCATCAAATGGAGTATGTACAGCGCATACGTGGCAAAAGGAATATTCATAATCCTCAGAATATGCACAGCGATGCCCGTGATGACAGTCAACTCCAAAAGCACAAGAAACATCCAGTCGGTCCCATGGGAATTCTTATAAGGTGCCTTACTCTTACGAGAACGTCCGATGAGCGCATAAGTGGCGCCGATAAGAATGGCGATGGTGGCATAGTAGCCCAGTAGACGAATGGGATGGAATACAGAGTAGATGGCGTCTCTTCCCGTCAACGGATCAAATGGTCTTTGGAATCGCAGCGGTTCCCATGTGAGCCCCAGCACGGCGAGCCCTCCCGCCAGAAGCACAGCAACCAGAATAAACGCCGTGGTGTAACCCGTCATGATGAGCAGGTGAATAATCCACTGGGTGCGGTCTTCGCACTTGGCCCATCGTTTCTGGGTCAGGAAGTGCAGAACCAGTTCCTTCGCCTCGCTGGCATAGATGCGCAGGGGAATCTTGGTTAAAAGGTCTCCCATGGTGAATTTCACGAACCTGTATACGTTGGTCAGCAGGAAAAAGGAGAGGATGGACGCCATGATGAGATCGGCGATTTCCATCCCGTGAGCGGGCCAGGCTTTTTCCAAAGAGGCGTTTTGCCAGTCGAATTCGCCATGAATGAGCAGCATCAGCAGCCCGACGATAAGCCCTGTAACGATGACAGCCATGATTTCGAATTTTTCCGACGTGTAAAACTTGCGTGAAAACCCCGTCCAGTCGTATTGGCTCGTGAGGTATCGGCGCATGACCATCATGGTCTCGCCCGGGTCCGCTCCTCGAGGGCAATTGTCGGAGCAGGTGCCGCAGTAGTAGCACAGCCATGGCTCGCTGGATCGAAGAATCTTGTCCTTGAGCCCCATCTGAGCGTACTTGACCAGTTTACGCGGAAAGGGTGTACCTGTTTCCGACATCGGGCACACGGCAGTACAATTCCCGCAATGGAAGCACTTGCTGGCGTCTTTTAGGCCGAAGTGCTTCAGATCCTTCATCAAATTCGGATCCACCTTGATACTCATTCTCTGGCCTCCTCGCTATTCTCGTGCTTACGGCGTTCCATCTAGAATCCTTTGTAGGGGTTCGGCCCCACGCCTTCCAAAGTTTCCGCAAAATCATCTAAAATTTTAGGTAGCTTGTCGTAGTCGGAGATGGCCACCGTCTCAAAACGAACGCGGTCGGATTCCAACACGAGGCGATCCAGCGTTTCCTTGACCTTGCCCAAACGAATGTTGGCCAGTTCGGATCCCTTGATGAAGTGGCACTGGTAGTCGTCCCCGTACTTGCAGCCCAGAAGCAGCACCCCGTCGATGCCTTTGGACAGGGCATCGGCGATAAAGATCAGGTTCATGGACCCCAAGCAGCGCATGGGTATGACGCGAACCCAGGCATTGTACGTCATGCGGCGTAGCCCCGCCATGTCCAGAGCGGGATAGGCGTCGTTTTCACAGGCAAGAACAAGGATCCTTGGCTTTTCTTCATCCTCCTCTGGCACTTCAATGGACTTGATCATGTCGCCGATCATGCCCACGGAGTAGTTCTTGAACGAGATGATGCGTTCCGGGCAGGCTCCCATGCACACACCACAGCGACGGCATCGTGTGGGCTGCGGCAGCGGGTTGGCTTTTTCATCTTCGTTAATGGCCCCAAACGGACACTCTTCCGTACACCGCTTGCATTGGGTACAGCGTTGCATGAAAAACTCGGGAAAACTCATGTCCCCGGCTCGAGGATGCACGGCTTTGCCCTGGCTGACCAGTTCCACGCACTGAATAGCCTTCATGGCCGCTCCAGCGCCGTCTTCAAAGGCCGCCGCCACACCCATGGGGCGGCGCACGCATCCGGCGGCGTAGATTCCGGTTCGCCTCGTTTCATAGGGAAAACAAATGAAATGGGAATCGGGAAAACCGTAGCGAAGGCCGGGCAGTTCCGGTCCCTGACGGTATTCTAGGTTGAGAATGTCGGATACCAGAATGGCGTCCTGTGGAACCTCTAGCTCTTCCTCTTCCTTCTTTTGCTCGGTTTCCGCCCCTGACATTCGGGCTCGCACCTGGGCGTAGTCTTCTCCAAACGCCGTCACAGGAACCATGCCCGTCGCCAGAACCACCAGATCCAGGTCTTCGATCAGGACGGTTTCCCCCAGCAGCTCGTCGAGAGCTTCCACCGTGACACTGGCTCCGGACGCCTTCACCTCAGGATCCTGGGATCGAATGAAAATCACGCCCTCTTCCTGAGCCTTGCGGTAGAGGTCCTCGGCTTGGCCAGGAGTTCTCATTTCCTTGAACACAATGTAAACATTGGCGTCGGGGTCATTTTCCTTGATGTAGATGGCCTGCTTGAGGCTTGTGATGCAGCACACCGAAGAACAGTAGGGGAGTTTTTCCGGATCGCGCTGGCCAGCACACTGCAAAAAGGCCACATTCCGCACGCTGCCACCGTCGCTCGGCCGCTTCACGCCACCGGCCTGAACCATTTCTTCAAACTGAACATTGGTGATGACGTTGGGCGATTGTCCGTAGCCCAACTTGGCATCCAATTGCGTCGGATCATAGGCTTTCCACCCGGCGGCCATGACAATGGCACCCACCCTGTGTTCCTTGGTGGCCCCGTTTTGCGCAATGGTTACCTTGAAAACACCGGGCCCTCCGACCGTCTTTTGAACCTTGGCCCCCGTATAGACGGTCACGTTGTCGTCTTTGGTCACGTCCTGAATGAGGCTCTCCAGGTCGTTATCTTTAATGCCCTTGTATGGAAAGGTGGCGATCTTGGTCACCGACTTCTGAAACCCACCCAGGTGCTTTTCCCTTTCCACCAAGACGGCCTTGTAGCCGGCCCTGGACACTTCCTTGGCCGCGGTCAAACCGGCCACGCCGCCGCCCACAATGAGAATGTCCTTGGAAATCTCTTCGTCGGGTTGATAAGGTTCTGGAGGGTCCATCTTGCCGATCTTGGCCGCAGACATCCGAAGGTAATCTTCCGCCATCATCTGCGTGTCCTCATCCCCCGGCTTTTGACTCCAGACCACCTGCTCCCGCAGATTCACACGATCCACGAGACACCCGGGAAAGCGAAACACGTCGTACATGACGCGGGGAGAACAGGCGGCAATCATCAGACAGTTGACACCTTGGCCGTCGATGTCCGCCTTGATCATGTCGACGCCTTCCTGTCCGCACAGGCAGGCATGGGTTTTCACCAAGGCGGCCTTGCACTCCTTTTGAGCCACCTTGGACAATTGCTCTATGTCCAAGGCATCGCCGATGCCGCATCCGGTACAAATATACGTGGCAAGCTTCTTATCCATTGAGCTACCTCCTCACGACGGATTGAATGGCTTTGAGAGCGGCTGCCGTGCCGTCGGCGACGGATTCGGCCACATTGCACGGGGTTCGAGTCGTGCCCGCGGCATAGATGCCCGGCATGGCGTCCATGGACGCCACAAAACCGTACTCGTCGTAGGGTACCGGCGTGGGCAGCGGACTTTCAGACGTATTGGGCTGCATGCCCGTGGCCAGCACCACCAAATCCACGGGAATTTCGTGCAGCTCTTCGGTCATGGTGTTTTCCACTCGGCACACCAGGTTTTTCGTGGCCCCATCCTCGGTGATCTTGGCCACTTTGCCCTTGAAAAAGATGAGCTTGTCATCAGCCTTGACGCGTTGCACAAAGTCTTCCAGCCGGTCCGTGGCCCGCACGTCGATGTAGAAAAAGTAAACTGTCGCCTCGGGAAGCTGCTCTCGAACATAGGTGGCTTGCTTCAAGGAAGCCAAACAGCAAATGCCCGAACAGAAAGGCAGATGGTTCTCATCCCGGGATCCGGCACATTGCACGAAAGCCACCGTTTTTGGCGGCTGCCCATCGGAGGGACGAAGAATCTTGCCCTGGGTCGGACCGTTCCACGCCGCCAGCCTCTCCATCTGTACATTGGTAATGACGTTGGCGTAGGCGCCGGCCCCGTAGTTTTCCAGCTTCTTGATGTCGTAAGGCTTCCAACCCGTGGCCCACACGATGCTACCCACCTTGAGCTCCATCGTCTTTTCCGCCATGTCCAATTCAATGGCGTCATAAGGACAGGCGTCCTTGACCTTTTGGGCTTCGGCACTGCCAACCAGGCTGGGATCGAGCACATAGCGCATGGGAAAGGCCATTTCGTGAGGCAGGTAAGCCGCCTTGACGGTGTCCATGTTGTAGTTGAACGGGTTCTGAATTTCCAGGGAGCAGGCCTCGGCGCATTTGCCGCATGCCGTGCATTTCTCGTTGACATAGCGAGGGCTGATTTTCACCGTAACGTCAAAATCGCCTTCCACCCCGCGAATGTGCGTCACCTCGGCCATGGTGAACACCTTGACCTTGGGATTGTCTTTGATCCGACGAAAATTGATTTCCAGGCCGCAGTACGGCGGGCATAGTTTTGGAAAATATTGGTGCAGCTGCGCCACACGCCCTCCCAGGTAGGGGTTCTTTTCCACCAGAAAAACTTCGTACCCCGCCTCGGCGGCTTCAATGGCGGCACTCATGCCGCTCATGCCACCTCCGACCACCATGATGCTTTGTGTCACCGTGTTTGCCATGCTCGTCCTCCTCGGTATATGAACGATGTCCCGTAGACCCTCGAGAGCGTGGGCTGGGAATGCCTCCGCAGAAAGGAGCGACCCACAGGGATCCGGTCGCATCATGTGCAACTATACACAAACTTAGGGCCACGAGCAAACAAAAACTTGGGAAGTGTCAACAGCTTGTCTTATGTGCGACGGGCCTTTTTCCCCAGAGCCGTTGAGCCAAAGTCCACAGTCTGGATGATGTTGTGAAAAAAAGGTCGAACACACCCTCCTTGGGCCTTGAAAAAAGGGCCACCCTCGGGTAATAGGACAGAGAACGAAATCGACAGGAAAAACGGACACGGTGTCCCCTTCACTACACAATACCCAGCGATGGAGTGGACTCATGGATGAAAGACAAGAAACCAGCAGATGGATCGAAATCGGGGCAAAGATTGCGGTCTCCCTGGCCGTGCTTTTTCCGGTGTATGCGCTTCTTTACTTGACGTTTCCCGCATCCATCATTGCCTTTTACCTTATATCGGCAGGGCTTCTCGCCGCCTTTGCGCCGTGGGACAAAATCAAGCAAAAGTTCCTTTCATGACCATTGGCCACGGGGTTTTTTTGTCCAGCACATCCTTTCCCCACTCTTCAAAAGCACGGCGCCCACGAGCCCGTGCTTCTTTTGTACGCACGCTCAAATTTTTCTCGATTCCCCGGACGTGGATAAAAGCGCCGTGGCCCAAGACAGCCCTCTTCTGGACTTGCGCTCCGAATCCCTAAGGTTTTTCTTGAAACCCATGTTTTTCCGTCGGCCTTTTCCGCTTGGCCTGCCCCGCTCCCCCCTGGCCCTCTTGCGGCACATCGAGGCGTTCTGGCTAACCCGGTGCCTCATTTCCATGGATAATCCGCCCAGTAGCGTGCGCAAAGATTGTTGGAAACGCCTTCCACACCTTCTGTTTATGAAAGCGCGACCTTTTGAACCATATATGAGGCTCCCGCAACGCCCTCACTCTTGTGAAAGTCTTTATCGAATCTCACTCGTTTGCCCGGTGCCAGAACGAGGCGCCTTCACTTCCAGGGCACGTCCAACCGTGGGTCGCCGGTGTCTTGACCGCACCCTGCGTTCGGGCGAGAATTCGGTAAAGGTATAATTGGCTTCTCGATGCCGTGGGTTCTCGCAAAGCCACGGTTCGCCACTCACAAACCTTCAGGCAAGGAGGTTCTCCATGAAGGCGTTGCATCCCAGTTCCCTGGAAAGCTTGGCCCGCCGTCATGCTCCCGAAGGTTCCTGGATTCTCAGTGTTTACCTCAACCTGGATCCCCAAGTGCGCGCCAACCGTCGAGGCGCCCACAAACTGGTCCTGGAACAGATGCTCAAGGACCTCGAAGCGACCTTAGAAGAGGATCCGCAAACGCTGGATCATTTTCGAGAGGATGCCGAGTGGGTTCGAAGCCAGGTCGGGCTTCACATCCCCAAGGGTCGAAGCCTGGTGCTGTTTTGCGACGTCTCGGAAGGGTACACCTACCAGGAGGATGTTCCGGTTCGACTTCCCAATGGCGCGTGGTATGAACGCCGCCCCTACATCCGTCCCCTACTGGACGCCTGGAAGGAGTACGAGCGCACCGGCATCGTCGTGGTGGATCGTGAAAAGGCCCGCTTTCTGGTGGCTTCCATGGGGCAAGTGGAAGAAGTGGAGGAGGCCTTTCAAACGCCGGCCGTTCGTCATCGGGCCACCTCCGGCACGGACCACATGCGCTCCCAGATGGTTTTTCAGCGCCGAGCCGCGACCTGGAGCCATTGGTTCCTAAAGGAAGTGGCCGACTCCTTGCACGACATGATCGAGGACCATGGTATTGACCGCGTGGTCTTGGCGGGCCCGGAAGACGTCACCGCCGAACTTAAGCGCATCCTTCCCAAAGGGGTTCAGGCACGCGTTGCCGCTCGAGTGCGCGCCTCCGTCACCGCAAAACCCAAGGAACTTTTGGAGGCCGTGACCCCAGTGCTTCGTGAAATGGATGCAGCCCAGGAAAGGGACCTGGTTTTCGACTGCATCACCGCGGCACGCAAGGCGCAGAGCGAATCGCCCAAAGCGGTTTTGGGACTGGATGCGGTCCTCAATGCCGTGAACCAAGGCCGTGTCTATCAAATACTCGTTCCAGCGGGCTTTACGGCCCGCGGCTTCCACTGCCCAGCCTGTGACGTGCTCATGGATCACGCCCCGTCCGCCAACGCGTGCCCCTATTGCTCCGGCGCCTTGAACGACATGGACGATGTGGTTTGGGCGGCCTGCGACCGCGTGCTGGCCATGGGCGGCAAGGTGGAAGAAATCGGCACGAACGGAGCCAAAGAAAGCCTAAAAAAAGAAGGCCCACTGGGAGCCTTTTTGCGCTAGCTTATCGGGAGCAGGGACCCCCTGACCCTAGAGTTTTTACGAACGCGGACGGCCCCGCTCTATAACTTCCACGAAGTCGTCTAAGTTGGCCACCGCAAGGAATACATGCCGCCACATTCGAAATCCACAGCCGTGGCCGAAGAGGCCACGGCCAAAGCCCACACACCTGAAAACCATCCGCACCCGACCCGCCGCCTCCATATGCACTTCACGTGTTGCGGCGGGTTCCCCGCCAGCCGAAAAGTCATCTACGCCAGGAAAAAGAGGCGCCCGGGATGGCCAGGCATCCCGGGCGCCGGCAGTCATCTTTATTTTCGAACCGACGTGAAGTCCTGCGCTAGAAGCTCCATTGCAGCACGGCACCCACCTCGTAGGCGTCGTCATCGTCTTTGAAGGTGGTGTAAGCATCATCCGCAAAGAGGTAGGCGCCCACAAGAGTCAGCTTCAAGTTGTCCACGACATTTTGGGTAATGTAGAGGTTCACTTCGTGCCCGATCTTCTTGGCCGTGTCGCCAGTTTCGGCATCGGCCAAAACGCTTTCCACCGTCGCCACGTAGTAATAGTTAAAGGTCACCTTGGTCTGGGGCAACGCCTGCCAAATGACGCCGGCGTTCAGAGCCCACAAGTTAGAGGGAGCATCCGCCGCCCGATACGCGCCCTGATAGTTCCGGTTCACGTGGTCAAAGCCAGCCACGCTCACGTCAAACAGGCCCAGGCCCAAAATTTCCGACCAGTAGTAGGACGCGCCGCGGGGATAGGCAAACGCATCATAATCGTTCTTATAATCGAAGTCCGCCGGGTCGTCATCGTCGCCGGTGGTGTAAAAAGCACCCAGATGGAACGTGAAATCATTCCACATGAAGTCGGCGGTGCCTTCCAACATCCAGCCGGTGTAGTCCTGGCTTTTGCCACCCACAAGGTCATAACTTCCGAAGTTCTTGATGCCGGTCAGGCCCAGAACCATCATGTCCGTCTTATAACCTAGGCTCACACCCAGATTGAACAAATTGTTGTCAGTTACCGCGAAGTTCTCGTTGTTATAATATAGGCCCGTGGACATATCCGGGTAGGCGCTCCAATTGGTGTTGTGAGCGTATTGGTACCAACCGACCAAGCTTGCCGTGAAGGGGCCATTGGCATAGTCCAAGGCCAAGAAGAAATCGTCCACGTTATCGTCACTTGTGGTCACGTCGGTATTCTGCGCGGCCACATATCCAAAGGTCAGCTTGACGGGATCGAGCTTGGTGGAAAACACGGCGCCCGAAAAGTCATCAAAGAACATCCAACCCTTGAGGAAACCGGCACCCTGGACACCCAACTTGGCGCGCACCGGAGTGTTCGGAATATTGAACTCAAGGTACACATTCTTCATTTCAAGGTTGGTTGCATCCGCGCCGATGTCACCACCGCCGTGACGACCGGCACCAGGTGATTCACGGCCCCACAACGTGTCCGCTTCCCATTTGGTCACCAGCTGGAGGTTTTCGCTGGCAACAAAAGTAAAGTACAGCCGGATCCTCTGATCGAACCAGTTGCCGTTGTCGTCGATGTCGTCGTTTCCATCGCTCAAGTTGTCGTTGGACTGCCACCGCAGGCGATACATGCCGCCGTACTTGAAATCCACGGCAAATGCCGGCATGGCCAGCGCCACCGCCGCCAAGACCGCGACCATCACGATGAAGTTCTTCTTCATCTCTTTCCTCCCTGCCAAAATGCGTTAAAGATGTTGTGAAACCTTTTGATCAGCCCCTTCTCATTGAACCCTGCGCCTCGGCATCACCTCCTTTTTCTTTAAGATGGCCCCGCGCCGTTTTTCAGGCGCTGCCATGGTCTTTATAATGGGGCTGTGCTTCATGTCAAACAAAAATTCTCGCGTATGATGTCCAAAATTCTTATTGCACGAAGGTCACGTTTATCGCTAGTCTTTCCGGGAAGCTGGTGCGCCGATTTTGGCGCATGCATCGCTTGGAACATTCCGGCAAAGGAAGGTGGTTCATGGTTCTTTACGCTCGTTTAGGAAAATGTTGTGTGGTGGCGTCGCTTGTGGCCTCGGTCCTTTGGGGCGTGCACGTTGGCTCCGTGACGGCGCAGGAGTCTTCGGACAAGACGGTGGCCGTGGTGCCGTTTCAGATGAACACCCCTAAGGATCTTTTCTACCTACAAGACGGCATTTGGGACATGCTCCGGTCCCGTCTTTCTTGGCCCGGCAAGGTCCGCGTCCTGGACAAGGCCACCGTGCAGGCTGTGGCAAAAACGCCAGCTGACGTCCAAACCCCCGACGCTGCCCGTGCCCTGGCGCATCAGATCAAGGCCGATTACGTGCTCTACGGCAGCGTCACCGCTCTGGGGGAATCCGTGAGCCTTGATGCCACGGTTGTCCCCACGGCCACCCAAGAACCACCCAAGCATTTTCCTTATCAAAGTCCCAGCCTGAGTCAGCTTATTCCCACAGTGAACCGACTCGCGGAAGATGTTAACCGCCAGATCTTTAACCGAACGGCCCATGCGGCGGCCACTGCCTCTACGGCAGAGTCCCCTTCCACACGGCATCCCGAACTTCTTTTTCTCGAATCGACCATGCCGGGTCAAGCCGTTTCCTACCTGAACCCTAATTTCATCGAGGTCACCCCTGAAGGTTCGTTGCGTCAGCCCGGGCTATGGCGCAGTCAGACGTTTTCCGAAGCGGTTCTTTCCATCGATGTCGGTGACGTGGACGGTGACGGCCGTGAGGAACTTGTCGCCCTCACGGCCTCTCGGGTCACAGTGTACCGGCGAGTCGCTCAAGGGCTGCAAAACGTCGCCGAATACCGCGCAGGCAAGCTCGATTCGTTCAAATGGCTCGCCCTGGCCGATGTGGACGGCGACGGCCGCTTGGATATTTTGGTCACCAACATTTATCAAAGGAACAGGGGGCACCATCCCGGCTTTGAAAGCATCAACGTTTCCGACACGGAATGGGAACCCGCATCCCTGGTGCTCAAATTCGATGCCAAAACCAAAAACCTCACCGTGGCTGCGCAAAGGCTTCCCTACTTTATCAATGCCGTTTCTTTTCCCAGCCGAGGCCGTGTGGCTCTGGCTCAAGCGCGAGGCCGCTACGGGGATCTGTTTGAACCCGAAATCTTCGAGTGGCGCCTTCACGACGGCAAATTCACCACGACGGCTCCCGTCCCCTTGCCTCCCCGATGCAACCTCATAAACTTTGCGGTCGGTGACTTCACAGGGGACGGCGCCGTGGAATACGCCGTGATCACCGCCGACCATCGACTGCTTCTGGTGGACGCTGCCGGAAATCGCCTGTGGCGCAGTCGGCAGCAGCAGTTTGGAGCCACGACCAATTACCTGCTGGGAAAAGTGGAGGACCTTCGATACAATGACGTTGAGTACTATTATATTCCTTCGCCCGTGCTGGTCATGGACCTCAATAAGGACGGCATTCAGGAAATCGTCGTCAATCGAAGCCCGGATACCACGAGCCGCTTTCTGCCGCAGGGCCTTAAGTACTATGAAGCTGGAGAAGTGGTGAGTTTCTCCTGGGATCAACTGGGGCTTGTGGAAAACTGGAAAACCCGCCAAGTCGACGGTATGGTGACGTCCATTCGATTGGGCGACTTGAACGGTGACGGCACACCGGAACTCATTGCCAGCCTGGTTGCGGGAAAGGATTTGCTGAAACTTTGGAAAACCCGAAGCACGATTTTTTCCTACGATCTTCGTGTGGGCCGAAAAGGCAAGGCGGAGACGGCTCGCAAGCCCTAAGATAACCCACTGTGATGACGCTGAAAAACCAGAAAAAACGCAGAAGAATCCAGGCGCCGGGGTGTTCTCAGAACCCACCCCGGCAGGTTTTTCACACCGCCGGGACTCCACATCTCATGACAATGCCCATCTTGAACGATTCTTTTTGTGCATGCCGACGTTAAGAACTGGGCTCCCAAGGCGAGGAGAGCGTAGCTTTGCTGTTTTTGGGAATGTTATGGTATGCGCTCGATACCGAGCATCGCAAGACGGCCGAGGCGAATATTCGGCTCGCTCTGCGGGTGAGTCAGGAGGAGGCCCGACGCTTGACCAGGCAGAATTTTCAGCACCTGGTGCGGGTCTTTAGTGAATTCCCGCGCATGACGCGGATGAGCCGCGAAAATTTCCGGCAATTCGTGGATCCCCGCGGCGAAGAACACCTGATGCGATCACTAAAACGGGGCCGCGGCGTGCTGATTCTCACAGCCCACCTGGGCAATTGGGAGTGGATGGCCTACTGCGCCCCCTTCTTCCTTCCGGCACGGTTGCACATTGTCGCCCGGCCTTTACGCCCACGAATCCTCAACCAGTGGGTTACCACAGTTCGTCAACGGTCCGGAAACCGGGTCATTCCCAAGCAGCGCGCCCTCCTTCATGCCCTGAAGGCTCTTAAAAGAAACGAAATGGTGGGATTCCTGCTCGACCAAAATGCAGGAAAAAAGACGGGAATTTGGGCTCCTTTTTTTGGCATGGAGGTGCTCACCCACAAGACCCTGGCCCACATCGCCCTTCGCACCGGAGCGCCCGTTCATCCGGTTTTTAATCACCGGCTTGCCGACGGCCGCTACCAGATCGATATCGGCCCCGAAATTCCCACACCGCAGCACGGAACCCTGAATGACAAGGCGGCGGCTTTCACCGCCGCCTTTAACCGCATCCTTGAAGATCAGATTCGACAATATCCCGACCAGTGGTACTGGGTCCACCGGCGCTTTCGGCGCTTTCGGGCCCAACGGTCTTTCTAAGATCGTGTTGGAGGACTTCCTACAGCCTCCTAGAGTTCGTAGTCGCCTTCGATGTCCAAGATGTATTCGCGCTCCTCCTTTCCTGGTTTTACGGTAAAGGTTCCACTGCCCTTGATGGTGGCCAGCTTGCCGATACCCCGATAGATGGTCCAGGTTCCCTTGGTCAGCTTGCTCTCCGCATCTCGCTCCCCTTCATACTTGCTGTAGATGGACCCTTCCTCGAAATGGGTCACGGCATAGCCCATCATCTTACCGGCTCCCCGCACACGGTCATGAAAGGTGACGCTTCGCCTGGAGACGAACTTTCCGGCCACGCCCACCTGGTATTCTATGGGCTCCCCTTCCATCTCCACCAACATCAGGGTGTGATCAAATTCATCGTGAACGTAAAGCATTTCTCGGCGGGTAACCATCAGTCGATACGTCGCTTTGCGCTTCATGAAAACCTCCTTTGGCAAGGGTTTCGACAGCTCGGGCCTCACAGCCTCACGACTCCCGTGGATGATTTACCTCCCTGTGTAGCACAGGCCGAGCCCTCTGGCTAGAGAGAAGACCCCTGCGCTGTCCGCACGGCCAGCACCTGAGCCGCGGCATTTTCCTTGACAGTCGTCTTTTTTTCGGTTAACTGGGCCACTCAACTTATGGTTAACATTAAAAGGAGGAGCCTGGAAATGCCGCTGGAATCCATTCGACGCATGGTCCTCGTGTGCCTCATGACCGCCCTCATTGCCTTGGGTGCGCAAATGGCCGTTCCCATCGGCCCCGTCCCTGTGGTTTTGACAAACCTGTTTGTTCTTCTTGCCGGCCTTCTTTTGGGACCCAGGCAAGGGACCGCGGCCGTCGCCCTGTATCTTTTTCTTGGTGCCCTAGGCTTGCCGGTGTTTGCCCATTTCAAGGGTGGGTTGGCCCACCTGGCAGGACCAACGGGAGGTTACTTGCTGGGGTTTTTAGCGGCCGCCGCGATCGTCGGTCTTTTGACACATAAGCGATCAAGTCGCCTGACGGATATTATGGCGGTGGTTGTGGGGTCGTTGGTGGTGTATGTTTTGGGCGTGCCTTGGCTGAAGGTGGTGACGGGCCTGAGCTGGTCCAAGGCGGTGAGCGTGGGGCTGTTGCCCTTTCTTGTGGGGGACGCCGTCAAGGCGGGGGTAGCCGTGGTGCTGGCCTGGTCTCTTCGCCCGGCTCTGATCCGCCACATGCGGGCCGCCTCCGCTTGAAATTTTTAAACGGAATTCATGATCGAAGCCAAAGACCTACATTTCACCTACCCGGACGGAACCCGTGCCCTGTGCGGTGTCAACTTTCGGCTGGATACACCGGTTTTTGTGCTGCTGTGCGGAGCCAACGGTCAGGGAAAGACGACGCTGCTTTACATCCTCTCGGGGCTTTACGAGCCTACGGCGGGATCCGTGCGTGTGCTGGGCCTCGATGCCGCTAGGGAGGCTCGAGCCGTGCGCCGTCGCGTTGGGCTGGTCTTTCAAGACCCGGATCATCAGATCCTCGGTGAGACCGTGGCGGAGGATGTGGCCTTCGGTCTGGAAAACCTAGGCCTTTCCAGGCAAGAAATTCGCCAACGCCTGAATGTGGTTCTGGCCCAGTTCGGTCTCGAGGCTCTCCGAGACAAACCCTGTTATGCCTTGTCCGGCGGAGAAAAGCGACGGGTGGCTCTGGCCGGCGTTCTGGCCATGAACCCTGAAGTTGTTTTGTTTGATGAACCCTTCACCCATTTGGATTGGGCAGGAAGCCAGGCGGCACTAAAAGCGATGCTGTCGCTACGCGCTGAAGGGCGCACGGTGGTGGTTTCCACGCACGATGTGGAAAAGGTGATGGCTCACGTGGAGGACGTGCTTGTCCTTGAAAAAGGAGTTGTTGCGGATCATGGCCCACCGCCGAATGTGGCCCCTCGTCTGGCCCAATATGGCGTGCGCCCGCCGTGTTCCGTCTTTTTCGGAAAAGGCCTGCAGCCGTGGCTCGCCGATTAGCCCTTCACTACGTACCCCGATCTTCTTTCGTTCACGCTCTGGATGCGCGCACAAAGTTGTTTGCTGTGTTGCTGTTGTCCAGTGCACTCCTTAGGCCCAACCGCCTCGCCTTGGCCGTGGTCACCCTGGGACTCGTGGTGGCGACGGCGGCGGCTCGTCTTCCTTGGGCTCTGCTGTGGCGAACCTATCGAGGATGGCTGCCCTTTTTCTTGCTCGTCTTTCTCGTTCAGGCTTTTTCCCTGAATCATGTTCCTTCAAAAAGTGCAATGTACGAGATTTTCAAGAGTTTTAACCCTTTGGGGGCATGGCGCGCTGTGTCCAGCTTGTTCCCTCACCGTGAGGTGTTCCGAGCCCTGGACACCGTCTGGCGCTTGGGGCTTATGGTGTCGTGGGCCGTAGTGTTCACGGCGGTGACGCCGCCTCGAGACCTGCAGCACGCCGTACTGTGGCTGCTGAGGCCTTTACCTTTTTTTTCTTCACGGCGCATCGCCGTCATGGTCGCCCTATCCCTTCGCTTTTTTGCGCAACTGCTGGACGATGCGGAACACATTCGACTAGCGGAACGGGCCCGATCGGGAGACAGGCCCTTTCGCCCTTTTCGCCGGCTTCGAACGACCCTCTCCGCCCTTTTTCGAAAGGCGCTGGCGCACAGCGAAACCACGGCCCTGGCCATGGCGGCCCGGGGCTACCGTGAAGACGTCGCCGTGGACATTCCCCCGTGGCCTACACGCCACGGTGCCGCTTTGGGCCTTTGGGCCATCGGGCTTGCCGCTCTGCAGCTTTTTTGACACAACCTATCCCTGCGATTTTCGCAGTAAGGCCATGCCGCCAGAACCTTTGCCGCAACCGTGAACACGGCCCTTGCTCCCGGCCTAGAATTTCCTTTCGAGAAGGCTCAACTTGAATTACGGCCCGGCATTGGATCTGGTGAAGGCGTTTGCGAGGGACGTTAGGGCGGGGCCATTGTGGGCCTTTCAGAACGAGGCGGAACACCGCCGAAGGCGCTGTGATCTTTGGCGGGCCTTGAGCGCCCTTTTGGTCTGGCACAGACCCAACCTGGAGGCCGAACTCGGCCTCAATTTTCCCTATGAAGTGCTTCGAGAAACGGCCGGCCTCATGCCTGATGCCGCCACATAAGGCCACACGCAATGCACTGGGCATCAGGCGAACTGTCCTTGACCCTTCTGCCTTTCCCAGGCCAATGGCGCCACCTCAATGCCTCGAAGCCTGCGGCCAAAAAAGACGCTGAAGTCCTGGATTTTCTTGGGCATGAAAAGACGAAGGTCGCTGAAAAATTCTGGAAAAAAACCGAAGAACCGGGCACGTTTGCCACTTTCTACCGGTGCTCTAACGTCCTCAAGGCTCCCGTGAAAAGGGCGTGCATTGCCTCCTTTTCCCTTCCCCGCCTCCTGCCTCACACCCTCGACTCGTGGACCTGAGTCATCGGTTGGTTTTTATTGTCGAACCGCCCATGGGGATCGGGCGGTGCCACGGCTGGTGGTGGCGATGCTACGCTCTGGAAGCCTCCTGCCTTTTCGGAATAACGGGGGACAAAGACCGTCAATTCGTGGCCACGCAGGACCACGCCCGACCCCTTTTATGGGGCTCATGGGAAATTTTTGGAAGACCTAAAAGACTCCTCCTGCGGGGGAAGAGGTCAAAACGGTCGATCACGTTTTTAATGGCACATTTGACGATATGCCACGAAAGCGGCATTTTTTTATGTTGGACTTGCTGACACGCAAGGAATTTTCCAAGAAAACGGCGCTTTTTCTCGATTGAGGACACCCCGAAAACGTCGAAACTTTTGACCGGGCCATCACAGAGCGCGGCTTGGTGGCTCGCGTCTCGGTGCGACCCAATGTGCCCCGCCGCGACGTGCCCGCCCTCTTGTGTCGATGCCGGCTCGGCGTTCACCTTTCCCTTTATGAAAATGCCTGTCGCGCCGTCATAGAATACTTCCGGTCCAACATTCCCTGTGGGGTCAGTGCCTCTATGGCGGGTATAAACCTGGACATGTTCACCAACGAGACCGGAGCTGCCGTCCCCGACAGTCGGATCGTGGACACCCTCTCTAGGGTTTTACAGAACGCGTAACAATATGCTTCCCGACGCTGGTTTCTGAGAAAGCGGAAGCCTGGTCTCCACGCGCCGCCTCAATAACGCTTTGAAAACATTTTTTTGGATCGAGGCATGGCCCGGACCGAAGACATCGTGACCCTAACAGGCAGTGGGGCCAGTCGGTACATCTCGAGAAGCAACGAACAGCGCTTTCACCGAGAACACCTCTGGATCGCCTAAAGTCTTCAGCACGCCCTGCTCTCTGGCTTTCAGGTTCTTCCATGAACCACGTCGGCCGCGGCCCCTTGTGTGCGTGGGATCAGGGGCCCGCCGCAATGGCTTCCAGGCGCTGCTGAAGCGCTGCGGATCTGGGATGACTCGCCGCCCTTCGAATGATGATGTCCGCGGGCCCAACGGCCTTGCCGTAGTAGAGTTGATTCCAGTCATTGCGAACCTTGATCACGGCTCCTTCCAGAGACAAGCCGGCATAGAGACCCTTGGCCCTGGAAAAGGACAAAATATCTGCACTGAGGTTGTGAGGCGTGGATCCTTCCATGCTCATGCCCACGGGCCCTACGGCAACCGCGGCATCGCCGCCTAACTTAAAAGTGGATGAATAGAAGGCTTTGACGCCGCGTTCGGTGCGGACCATCAGAATCACTTCGGCGGCACTGGCGCCGATTTGCAACCCGACACTGCCCCCTCCTAAAGTGTAGAACACCGGCTCGCTCCACCGGCCTGATTGCGGATCACGGGCCAGAAAAACGCCCGAGCCGCCGGACCCTCCGATAATGAATCCCCCTTTGAGAAACTGAGGAATAATGAGCACGCCTCGAGCATACTTTAGGTAGTTTTTCAGCCAGGAGAAGTTTGGATCGGAAGTCATACGGTCCAGAGTCACCCGTGCCCGCTCCACGAGGGCTTCTGGAGCGCTCATGGCCAGACTTTCCGAGACCACCGAAACATTCAGCCAGACGGCCGCCATCATGGCCACAATCAGGATCGTAAGTGTTCTTTTCATTCCAACCTCCCAAAAAGCGGGATTCCGTGTCCGTTCGTTAGCGAATCGGGGCGGTTCTTTTCCAGCACCCCCTATGTCCATTCATGGGGTGCCTTTTTATGCCATGAGCCGCCAAGGGCTCCAAGCTTTTTCACCGAAAGTTCTAATCGTTGAAGCGAACACCGTAGGTCTTTCACACCTTGTCAGAAAACACGGTTCGACAATCTGCGAGAATCTTGCATTTCCCAGGCTCTTTCGTTAGGATGATGTGCAACTGTCAAATCCATCTCATTCTGTTGTGAGCGGCAGCCAAGGATCAAAGGAGGCGCCCCATGAACGAACTGCTCGCCCCGGGTGGCAGTCTTGAAATGGTGGAAGGTGTGTTGCGAAGCGGAGCTGATGCGGTCTATGTGGGTTCAAAAGGTTTCAGTCGGCGCAAGTGCGCTTGGGAACTGGAAGATTCCCAAATTCGAGAAGCCATCGAGGTGGCCAAATCTTTTGGCGGTAAAATTCGAGTCGCCTTGAACGCCGAAATTCCCGAAGACAGGCGTATGCTTGCCTTGAAAAAGATCGCCAAGTATGCCGCATGGGGTGCCGAAGGTGTCATCGTCAAGACCCCGGCAGTCATGGAGATGGTGTCAGAAAATTTTCCTCAGCTGGTGATTCATGCCAGTGTGGGCTGCAACATTCAAACACGTTCTCAGATCGCTCAGTATAAAGCATACGGCGTGCACCAGATCGTGGCCAGCACGGAAATTAACACTGTGGAAAAACTGCGCCGATTCAAGGCCGAAGCCGATGCGGAAGGTCTGGGCACGGAAGTCCTCATTCACGGCAATCGCTGTGTGGGCGGCGTGGGCAACTGCAGCTTTCATGAGCTCATTAGCGACTCCTATATTAAAAAGATCTACTACGATGAAGACGGCAATGAAATCGTGGAATACGAAGGCTGGCCCGATCGAAGCGGCAGCTGTTTTCGGCTGTGCCTTTTGACCGACGAACAGAGGGAAAAGGTGCTCAAGAAACGCGGCCGAAGTGACCAGGAAATTCAAAGCATCAACGAGCGCATTCGCCGTCACCCCAACGTGGCTTTTGCCATCAACGGCAAGGAGCTGTGGGACTACATGGACCTAGGCCTCACCACCCTCAAGGTTCAAGGCCGAGAATACGCCGTGAGCCTGATCTGCCGCATGATCGCCCTATACCGCGCCATGATCGATGCCCATCGCACCGGAAAACCGCACAACGACCCACATCTTCTTCCATTGCAGGAAGAACTGGACGCCATCGCCCTGGACCGAGACCGAGCCCGCATGGAAAAGACACGAGAACTCCATCGAAACATCAAAGGCCTTTACGCTTGAGAACTTGTTACGAGCAGGGCCTTTTATCGCCTTTTTTGAAGCCCGCACGCAAGGGCAGCGTATCGCGGAGCACTGTGAAAGCACCCGGCGCCATGGGGCGCTTCGACACACCGAAGCGATGAGGCCACCTGCCAACAATAGCCCTGGCCGTCCTGATGGAGCGCCCCTTTGGTCCTGCCGTGCTCGTGCCTCCAAAGGCGCCGGGCCTGCTCGCCGTGTCCACATCACCTCTGACTTCGCCCCACAGAGATCGTCAATTCATTGACACCATGGCGTCCCCCACTTTTTGCCAAAATCCTGACATTTTTGTTCCGATGAACGAAAGGAAACCGGTAGGAGCTGGTTCGAGCCGGCACAGCGTCACGCAATCTTTCCATCCTTTTGCGGAAGAAAACCCCACTGAAGCTGCGAAACCCTTTCATGTGATCGTGCTGCGCGCGGCACGGTGAAATACTTTGATTTTTCACTCAGCCCGCCGGACTTTTTCCGCCTTTTCTGCACTTCAAACACCCGCGCTCATCCAAAAAGCGCCGTCAAAGCCCGCTGCCCAGGGCACGGCGCTTGACCGCGCCACCTACGACCCGCCTTGTGTTTGCTTCGCCTCTCATGAAGCCATGGCACCTTATCTCGCTGGTATGCCCGTTGCTAAATTCAGGTACGGGACGTTCCATGATAAATGGCGAATCGCTCTGATACGTCAATCAGAGCTTTCGTGCGTTCGTCGCCGGTGTGTTCCTCACGTGTTTGCGAGCATGCGCTTAGGAAGGGGCCCTTGAGAGGACAGATCCTCATGAGACAACAGACGTTGTGCGCCATGATTTTTCTTTTCTTGTTGATCCTTGGCGTTCCGGCGTGGAGTGCCACCGTTGTGCATGGCGTTCGTATCGGGCTTCATCCGACACACACGCGACTTGTGCTGGACTGTCAGGGGGATCGCTCTTTGAGGGTGGAGCGCCAATCGCCCCAAGAATGGGTTGTGACCTTTGATAGCATAGAAACGCCTCAAGGGAAAAACAGGCTTTCGCCGCAGCCTCGAGGGCGAATTCAAAAACTTCAGTGGGTTTCCAAAGGCTCGTCCGCTTTTTTGAAGGTTTTTCTTAAGGCTCCGCACACCGAAGCCAAAATTTTTACCCTGGAGGACTCTCTTCGACCGCCTGACGGCTATCGCCTGGTGATCGACTTTGGATTGCCCGGCGTGTCTTCTTGGGCCTGGGAACAAAACAAAACGTCACAGCCCCAGGAAGCCTTGAAAACGGAAAAGGCTGAAGGACCTTTGCCCATCCTTGAATCATCGTCTACGGCTCAGAATGGCGCGTCGATAGCCCGCACGAGCTCAAGCGCCGCACCGGCATCCTCGAGCCCTCAACCCATAACGGGCGCACCCTCGGCGCGAATCACCCGTCCCATTGAGCCTCAATCCCTTTACGACATGGCAGACTTGGTCTACGAGGAACTTCGAAGCGGCCTGCCCCAGACGGCGGAAGAGATTGTGGCCGCCTATCAGAGAGCGCTTCACACCGACCCCCAGAATCCTCGGCGGGCTTCCGCCTTGCTGCGCTTGGCACAGACTCTGGATGGGGCCGGAGATGTCAAAAAATCGGAACGCTTCTACCAGCGGATCATCGACGAGCATCCTCAGGATTACGCCGCAGCCTTGGCGTGGCTTCGCCTGGGAGAAATCCAGGCGAGCCGGGGCAATGTCCTCGAAGCCCTCAAAGCTTATCACGAGGCGGAAAGATTTTCATTGACAACCCCCGAACTCCTTCGAGTGCGATGGGGTTTGGCGCAGGTGTACCTGCAATCCGGCAAGGCGGCCGAAGCCCTGAATCTGCTCAAACGCCTGCTCGAAGAGCAGCCGGAAGCTTACATGGAAAAACCGGAAATCTATCGAACTCTTGGTGAGGCCGCCTTTGCCCAAAAGGAATGGGCCGCCAGTCGGTCCTATCTCATGCACTACATCAATTTGGTTTCCGACATTCCAGACAAGGATATTGTGCTGGCCCGCATCGCTGAAAGTTATCTTTATGAAGGCAACCGCACGCAGGCGGAGAAGCTCTATGCTTACATTCAAGTCCATTACCCCGATTCCGAAGGGGACCTCATCGGTCGGCTACGCAAAGCCGAATATTACGAAACGCAAGGCCCTGAGCTGCAGCAAGAAGCCTTCAAAATCTACAAAGACCTTGAACTTCAACAGATCTCTGCGCCATTGAAACACTTTGTCCAGTTCAAGCTGGCCTATGGAGACTTCGTGGAGGGGCGCCATGAAAAAAGTCTGGAACGCATCAATGCTGTCCTCAAACCGGCGGAAAAGGCGCCTGTCTACGATGACCTTCGCGTTCTTCGCCGCAAGGTTTTGCAGGCCCTTGTGAAAAAGCGTTTTGAAGCGGCAGATGCCAAGGGCGTACTGTCTTTGTATGCGGAAGATCCCTTTGCGTTTCAAGAGGGGGAAGGGTTGGAGGCGCTGGCGTGTGTGGCCGAGGCCTATGAATCGCTGGGCTTCTATGCGGAAGCCATGGCCCTTTACGAGAATCTCGTCCACAAAGATCCCAAGCCGAAATGGCAACTGGCCGTCGCCCGCATGGCCTACGAGATGGAAAATCTGGAAAAAGCCCAAACCTTGTGCCTTGCCCTGAGTGATCCCAGCGTTGTGGACGCCAAGGAAAAGCTCTTGGTCCGCATCGCCTTTGCTCGAAAAGACTTCTCGACCGTCATTCAGGTCGGCAAATCTATTGCCAAGCGCCACGGTGGCGTGGCCCAATCCCCGCCTGAGGTGGCGGCCATGGTCGCTCTTAGCTTGTTTGAGATGGGAAAGGATGAGGCGGCTATAACGTGGGCTGAACCCTGCTTTGGCAACTCGGATTGGCAGGATTCTTCACTGCTGGTGGCCCTGAGCCTAAAGGCGAGTCGTTACAAGCAGAAAAACCGTATGTACGATCAAGCTCTTCAGTTGCTTGACCAAGGGATAGATAAGGTCCACTCAGAGGATCTGCGCAACCAACTGCTCTATGAAAAGGCATCGCTCTTACTCGAACAAGACAGGCGGGAAGAAGCTGAAAAAGTCCTGACCACGCTTTTGCAATCGTCGAAAGAGTTGTGGAAAACCGCAGCAAAACAGAAACTCGATTACCTTCAGCTGCGCCCATGGAATTCCTGGATCCCGGAAAAGGACACGAACGCGTCATGATTCTCCACGACATGGACGACTTGATCACGTAAGAGGAACGCTCAAAACGATGCACGTCGCCTTGTTAGAAAGCCAGCCCACTCTCGGGGAATCACTGCGCACCGTCGTGGAAAATCTGGGGCACCGGTGCACCACGGTGCGGACCCTTTCCCACGCCTTGACTCTTGTGGAGAAAGATCCACCCCACGTGGCTTTTGTCACCCTGAACGGCCCACGGAAGGAATCTCTACATTTTCTTGAAAAAGTTCAGGCCCTGAACGATCCTTTTCCCATCATCGTGCTCAGCCCTCAGCCTTGCTTGGAAGACGCCGTGCAGGCCATGCAGCGGGGCGCTCAAGATTTTTGGGTGCTTCCGGTGGACCAGGAGCGGTTGCGCCAAACCCTTCTGTGGCTTGAAGAGCGCCGCAAAGCGGACGGTCTTGGGGAAAGAGCGCCGTCGGCGGCTCCCGGTGACGAAATTGTCACCCGAAATCCTGCCATGTTGAATTTGAAGAGAATCGCCCTGAAGGTGGCCGCCAGCAATGCCACGGTTTTCATTCAGGGGGAAAGCGGGACGGGCAAGGAACTTTTCGCCCGCTTTATCCACCGCAACAGTCGCCGAGCGCGTGGCCCGTTTTTGGCGGTCAATTGCGCCGCGCTTCCCGAAAACCTCTTGGAAAGCGAACTGTTTGGCTACGAAAAAGGGGCCTTTACGGGAGCCAACCGCCAGAGAAAAGGAAAATTTGAACTGGCCCATCAGGGAACGCTTCTTCTGGATGAAATCACAGAGATTCCCGTCCATCTTCAAGCCAAACTGCTGCGCGTTCTTCAAGAAGGGGAAATCGACCGGCTGGGGGGACGCTACCCCGTGCCCGTCGACGTCCGTGTCCTCAGCACCACGAACGTGGATGTGGCCGCCGCCGTTAGAGAACAACGCTTTCGCAAAGACCTTTACTACCGCCTGAACGTCATTCCACTGAAGATTCCTCCATTGCGCGAACGCTTAGACGATATTCCCGTCTTGGTTGATCACTTCTTGCATCGGTTTCAAAAGACCCTTGGTGCCTCCACGGTCAAGGTTTCACCGCAGACCCTGAAAAAACTTCAAAGCTACCCGTGGCCCGGCAACGTTCGAGAACTGGAAAACGTTTTGCAAAGGGCCGTGCTGCTTGCCGAAAAACCTGTCCTGGACCCCGAAGACCTGGAATTCGACCCCGTGGAAACCCACCACAACGCCCCGCTACCCCTCATGAGCCTTGAGGAAATGGAGCGGCGCATGATTCAAAAAGCCCTGACCAAGACCGACGGCAACCGCACGCGAGCCGCGGAAATTCTGGGCATCAGCGTCCGCACACTTCGAAACAAACTTCACGAATACGCCAAAGACTTCTCCGACAGGACGTGACACGCCCAGCCATTTTATTGACACTCTTACGGGGCCGGAAGATCGTCACTGTGGTGGCGCATCCTCCTGACCAGCCGGCTATGGACTCGGCGGCATGCTTGCGCCACGGGTTGATGAGCTTTTTTTATTTTCGATAAGGGTCCAGTCCCATGACTTTCAAGGGGTGGCCTTTGCCCGTCGCCCCAGGTGTGGACCACGAGGACGCGATCCCTTCGACGGGATAGGTCTTTGGAACCCCTTTCAACAAAGCCCTTTCTTCGTCGCTTCAGTAAGGGCGCAGGCGCTTTGGGGATTGTCGTGTCTGGTACGCACCTTGCTTACTTGGTGAGTGAGCGTTTTGGGGCAAATATAAAAGGAGGACGTTGCATGGCACAAGGACATCCCATTGATCGTACGGTGAGCCTCATGCAGGATCGGCTCAACCTGAACGCCCTCACCCAAAAGGTGGTGGCGGCCAACCTGGCGAACATCAACACGCCTCGGTATGTGGCCAAGCGCCTTTCCTTTGAAGACATGCTCAAGGAATCACTGGAAGAGAATGCCCTCTCCCTGGTGAAAACCTCCGCCGGGCATCGGGATCCCACGTCGGTGGAAGAGATCATGAGGGAACCCGAAATGGTGGAAGTAGGACCTGTGGATCTGGACGCCGAAATGGTGCTTTTGGCCCATAACAGTGTCGAATACCAGTTCATTTTGACCATGCTCAACAAAAAATTCAGTCTGTTACGCACGGCGATTGAAGGAGGCCGTTGATGGATTTTGAAACCGCCATGAGAATCAGCGCTTCGGGGCTTCGCGCGCATCGAGCGTGGATCAATACGCTGTCGGCCAATTTGGCCAACATTAACACAACGCGAACGCCTGAAGGCACCCCTTACTTGCGCCGAACCCTCATCTTTGAGAGTGTCCCTTCGGACGAAAGCTTTGAAGCCGCCTTGCGGGAGGCCGTGGAAGGGGAACTGGACCGCGTGGAGGTGTCGGCTGTGGTTCCCGATGGACGGGACTTCAATTTGGTCTATGACCCCAACCATCCGGATGCCGACGCCGATGGCATGGTCCGGTTGCCCAACATCAATCCGGTGGAAGAAATGGCCAACATGCTTAACGCCGCCCGTTCTTATGAAGCCAACCTGGCAGCCCTCAATACGGCCAAGACCTTGGCCCTTCGGGCTTTGGAACTGGGTCGCTGAGGCCCTTTAGGAGGCCGAGTTCATGCGTATCGAACAAACTTGGAGCCCGATCAGAAACCCTCAAGAGCCGCTCCACGGCAAGGCCGCATCGGGGCAAGGGCCTTCCTTTGTGGAAGAACTTAAGGCCGCCGTTCATAGAACCAACGAGCTGCAAAACCAAGCTGAAAAGGCCATGATAGATGGCGCGCTTCGCGGCGCGAAAAACATTCACGAAACCATGATCGCACTACAAGAAGCCGAGATCGGTCTCAAGATGCTGGTGCGGTTTCGGGACAAGGCTCTGGAAGCTTATCAGGAAATCATGCGGATGCAGTTCTAGTCGCCGGACAAGGAGGCCTGTGATCCATGGATAGACTTCGGCTCCTTTTCGCCCAAGCGCGCCAAAGCTTTACAAGCCTTTCTTTACCTCAGAAGATCCTTTCCATTGGTTCCGTTGTGCTTCTTGCGGCAAGTCTGGTGTACCTGGCCTACTCCATCAATCGGGTGGACTATGTGCCTTTGATCTCCGATCTCTCCGAAACGGATCTGGCCTCCATCGTCAATGTGCTTAAAGAAAAAAAGATCACCTACAAGCTCACAGGATCCAACGCCGTATCGGTCCCCAGGGAAAAGCTCTACGAAACTCGCCTACT
The DNA here is from genome assembly GCF_003751385.1 of Desulfosoma caldarium. Lineage (NCBI taxonomy): Bacteria > Pseudomonadati > Thermodesulfobacteriota > Syntrophobacteria > Syntrophobacterales > Syntrophobacteraceae > Desulfosoma > Desulfosoma caldarium. Next base: position 448,898 of record NZ_RJVA01000010.1, read on the forward strand.
TTTGGCCTCACAAGGGCTGCCTCGAGGATCCGGAATGGGTTTTGAGATCTTCGACCAGCAGCGCTTAGGTAGCACAGAATTTGTGCAGCAGATCAATTATCAGAGAGCACTTCAAGGGGAGTTGGGCCGAACCATTGCCCAGATGGAGGAAGTTCAGGAGTGCCGGGTGCATTTGACTCTACCGGAGGAAGCACTTTTCAAGGAAGACCAGAAGCCGGCTCGAGCCTCCGTCTTTTTGAAGCTCAAACCGGGAGCCAAGCTGGGCGTCAAACAGTTGCACGCCGTAGCCCATTTGGTCTCCAGCGCCGTTAAAGGACTTGACCCAGAAAACGTCACCATTATGAGCACCGACGGCAAGGTGTTTTTTCGCAAGGAGGGATCCTCGGACGATCAGTTCATGAGCCCCACGCAACTGGAGATTAAGAACCGGCTAGAAGACGACCTGCGAACCAAGGTGGAAAGCATGTTGGCCCGCGTGGTGGGGGCAGACAAAGTCACGGCGCAGGTTTCCGTCGAGCTGGATTTCAGCCGCCTGGAGATGGCTGAAGACATCTATGATCCAGACAGTGCCGTGGTGCGCAGTCAGCAAAGAGTCCTAGAAAACTCACAGGGTGCGGCGTCGAAGGCGCGAGGTAATCCGGACGCCCCCATCAACATTGAAGGCAGGTTATTGCAAACCGATAACACGCAGCCCAAAAGCTTCAGCAGGCAAAAAGAAACGGTAAACTACGAGATCAATCGCGTGAGCCGTCAAATTCTGCGCGCTCCAGGGACCATTAAGAAGCTTTCGGTGGCCGTCATCGTGGACGGCCCCTACCAGACACAGCCGGGGCCAAACGGAGGTACGGAAAGGGTTTTCGTGGGCCGAAGTCCTCAAGAGCTGAGGACTTTGGAGGATCTCGTGAAAAAGGCCGTGGGATTTGACGACGCTCGAGGTGACCAGGTGAGCGTTTCCAACGTGGCTTTTGCGGTGGAATCTGAAAGCTTCGCCTCGGTTCCCATGGAGAACAAATATCTTGCGTTCCTGAGAAAACACCAGCAGCTTCTTTTCAACGTGCTGTTGACCGTGCTGGTTTTTGTCTTTGTCGTTCGCCCCTTTATGAAGCGCTTTCAAAGAATGGGACAAGAAGAAGAGAGTGCCGAAACACCCCCCGCCCTTCCGGAAGGGGCTTCAGAAGAACTGATCGAAGGGCCACGCGCTCTACCCCTACGCGATCAGGTAACAGCTTTGATTCAGGAAAATCCCCTGCAGGCCGCGCAGGTCATTCGAGCCTGGATGCGAGAGGAGGGCTAAGCCATGGCCAAGTTGACAGGAATGCAGAAAGCGGCGGTCGTGCTTCTGGCCCTCGGCGAGGCCGGCTCAGCTCCAATACTCAGGAACCTGACACCTCAGGAAATCCAAAAGCTCGGATTGCACATGGCCCGAATGGACGATGTGGACAAGGAAACCGTGGACGCACTGCTTAAGGACTTCCTGCAACACATGGAAAAAGAACCCGCGGTTCAAATTCCAGGAAACGTGCTACTCAAAAAGCTTTTGCCAGCCGTCTTGCCACCGGAAGAAGCCGGAGCGGTGCTGAGTAAGATTGAAGAAGAAAACCAAAAAGTGCCCTTCAAGAACCTTCAGGATGTGGATAGTCGCGTTCTGGCCAATTTCATTCGCAATGAACATCCGCAGACCATCTCGGTTATTCTGGTGCACCTGGATCACGAAAAGGCCAGCGAAGTGTTGTCGCTTCTTCCGGAAAATCTGCAATTTGAAGTGATTAATCGCATCGCCACGCTGGAAACGGTTCCGCCGGATTTATTGCGCGAAGTGGACGAGGTGCTGGAAAAGGAACTGCTGTCCATGGCCGATGAAGGCTACAAGGTGGTGGGCGGCGTGCAAACCGTGGCGGAACTACTCAACCGCTGTGATCGCCGCACCAGCGACGGCATCCTTCAAGCTCTAGAAGACTACGACGCGGAACTGGCCGACAGTGTTCGTAACCTCATGTTTGTCTTCGATGATCTCGTGAACGTCAATGACCAGGGCATTCGAGAGCTGCTCAAAGAGATCACCAACGAAGACCTCACCCTGGCCCTCAAGACGGCCTCAGATGAAGTCAAGAACAAGATTTTCAAGAACCTGTCTCAGCGTGCGGCCCAAATGCTCATGGAAGATATGGAAGTCATGGGACCGGTGCGGCTCAGCGACGTGGAAGCGGCGCAGCGTAACATCCTCAATGTGGCCCGAAAACTGGAAAAAGAGGGCCGGCTCATCCTAGCCAGAGGAGACGGCGGCGATGCCCTCGTTTAAGGTGCTCAAGGGAACCGACCGTGCCGGCGTGTCCCGTTTTGCCTTTGAACCCCTTGACCCCAAATCTCTGCAGGAAGGGGGATCAAGGTCTTCCGAAGGCTCGGTGCCTTCGAAAGAGTCCATGGAAGTTTCAGGCCACAATCCATTGGATGATCTGGAAGAATTGGTGCGACAACGCTTACTCGAAGCCGAAAGGCGCGCCGAAGAACTGGAAAGGGAAGCCTATCAAAAGGGGTATGAACAGGGACAAAAGGACGGTTACGCCTTTGGAGCCAGCGGCATCGAAAAAATCCGTGAACGGTTAAACTCTCTGGCCGCCTCTCTGGAGCAAATTCCCCAGCAGGTGCTCCACGAGTACCGCGACTGGCTCATTGAAGCGGCCCTGACCCTGAGCCGGCATCTGTTGACGGAGGCTGTTTCCATCAATCCCACGGTTTTGGAAAGCCTGGTCGATCACATTCTTGAGCACATGGATCGATCCCATGCCATCACCATCGTCCTTCACCCTAACGACCGAGATCTTCTACAGAAACACGGCGTGCTAGAACGATGGCTGTCGCCTCCGCCAAAAGGTCAGGCAAGCCTTCAAGTGACGGTCGATCCCAGCATTCAGCGAGGCGGCTGCCGCTTCGAAAGTGCGATGCAGGACATCGATGCACTGGTGGAAACCCGCTTAAGAAACCTTCGGGAGATTCTCTTCAGCCATGCCCTCTGAGAACGCAGCCTCCGTCCAACACCACGATAAACTCGGCCTTTACGATGTGCTCTCCCGTGTCTCTCAAGCGCCGCGCTGGACAACCTACGGCAAAGTGTCCGCCGTGGTGGGAAACCTCATCGAGGTCGTGGGACTGGAAGCCACAGTGGGGGACATCTGCCGCATCTTTCCCAAAGACAACGCCGAGCCCGTGGTGGCCGAAACCGTGGGCTTTGTGGGACGACGCCTTAAGTTGAGCCCTCTCTCTCCCCTTCGAAATCTGGCCCCGGGAGATCGCGTGGCCCTGGACGCCAGGTCCTCTTCTTGCCTCGTCTCGTTTCAGCTGCTGGGCCGTGTCATCGACGGCATGGCCCAACCTTTGGATGGTGCCGGCCCCATTGTGGACGGCGTGCCTTATCTTCTGCGCCCCAGCACCCCCAATCCCCTCAGTCGTCCCATCATCTCGCAACAATTGGATGTGGGCATTCGCGCCATCAACGCCTTGCTGCCCATCGGCAAAGGACAACGCATGGGCATTTTTGCCGGATCGGGTGTGGGGAAAAGCACCCTGCTGGGGATGATGGCCCGCTACACGTCGGCCCCTGTCAACGTCATCGCGCTCATTGGGGAACGGGGCCGCGAAGTCAATGAATTTCTAGACTCGGAACTGGGCGAGGAGGGACGGCGTCGTTCCGTGGTGGTCGTGGCCACATCGGATCAGCCGGCCACTCTAAGAGTTCGTGCGGCGTATGTGGCCTGCGCCGTGGCGGAATTCTTTCGAGATCAGGGAATGGATGTTCTTCTTATGATGGATTCCGTGACACGGTTTGCCATGGCTGCTCGGGAAATCGGCCTGGCCGCAGGAGAACCGCCGGCCACCAAAGGGTATCCTCCAAGCGTCTTCGGCCTACTGCCTCAGCTTCTGGAGCGAGCAGGAAGCTTTGACACGGCCTCTATCACGGGAATCTACACGGTGCTCGTGGAAGGAGACGACCTGGATGATCCCATCGCCGACACCGTGCGCTCCATTCTCGATGGCCACATCGTGCTGGACCGCGATCTGGCGCACCGTCGCCACTACCCGGCCATCGATCCCTTAAAGAGCGTTAGTCGTTTGACGGATCGCATACTGAATCCCGAAATCAAGAATCTGGCCAGGCGGTTTATTGAGATTCTGGCAGACTACAAGCGCAGTGAAGACATGATTCAAATCGGCGCATATGTGCGAGGGAGCCATCCGCCCACGGACTATGCCATTCAAATGATAGACAAGCTAAACGATTTTCTTAAACAACCCGTCGAAGAACGCTGCACCATAGAGGAGGCGCATCAAACCTTGCAGGCCCTTTTTGAACCACAGTAGGAAAAAGCGCCGTGGCTTTCGTTTATCGATTTTTCAAATTTCTGGAACACCGCCGGTTGCAGCGTCGCGAAGCCCAGGTGGCCCTGGCGCGGGCCGTAGAGCAAGCATTCCGTGTGGACCGACTTCTGGCCGACACGGAAAAAGCTCTCGAAAATTGTCGACAACGCTGGGAACAGCGCACCTCGGAAGGACTGCCTGTGGGAGAACATCTGGCTTTTGAACGCTACCTCGCAGAGCTGGAACAGCGATTGCAAGAACTAAAAAAAGCCAGGGAACATGCCTGGCTAGTTGTTCAAGAAAAGCAAAAGCGGCTCATGGAACAGGACCAAGAGGTGAAAAAACTGGAGCGCCTGCAAGAGGTCGATTATGATAGGTATCGAAGGGATCAAAAGAAACGCGAACAAAAGGAACTCGATGAATACGGCACACGGCTCGATCTCGACCCCTTCGTGCGGGACCTCCTCTAACCCTTCAAACCACGTGGATTGCTCCCGTAAGGACCGCGAAAAACGTTCCTTCATGAAAGTCGCTTTGGGGCTTCTGGTGCTTGTGGCCGCCGGCAAAATGGTCGTCACGGCGGTTCGTCTATTTCCCGACAATTTTATCAACTTCGCGGGCGCTTCCCAGACCATTAGTGTTTCGGAAGTGCATGCCCAGCAACCTCCCGGCGCCACCTCTCCACCGCCCGTTTCTGCATCGACCGCTGCAGGCTCTGAAGCGACAGGGATGGATGGAGATGATAATCTCGTGACTCCTGAGACGTGGGCAGCCCTTCGAGAACAAAAGAAGATTCTGGAAATCAAAGAAATGGAGCTCAGAGAAAGGGAAGCGCGTCTTCGAGAAATGGAACAGGAAATCGAAAACCGCTTGAAAGAACTTATTGCCGTTCAAGACAAAATCAAGCAAGCTCAGAAAGAAATTCAAGCCTTTCGAGAAGAACGGGAACAAGCTCGAAACGCTCAAGTTCAAGCGCTGGCTAGAATCTATGGCAACATGAAGCCAAAAGACGCCAGCCAGCTTTTGGAAACCCTGGATGAACCCCTTGCGGTCAAGGTCATTGGCCTCATGAGCCCGGATCAGGTGGCCAAGATTTTATCCTCCATGGACAAAAAGAAAGCCGCCAAGCTCTCCCGGGCCCTGACCGGACGCTGACGGAAGGCCATGGCAACTTTGCTCTGCCAACAGCCCCAAAGCGCAATTTCTTTTCTTACGCAAAGCAACCCGCCGGTCGAAAAAGAAACCTTGGGTAACCGGATGAACGCCGGACGGCGACATAGGGTTTCTATTACGCGAAGACCCTTGGTGTGCCGCCAATCCTTGTCTCGGCTGGCGCCGCTCCAACGGCTTGCCTTTTCCTACGACATCGTGGCTTAGCGGCCCCTTGCGTTAGAAAGGCGGGTGTCTTGCTTTTTGCAAGCCAGAGACTCACGCTTCCAAAAAATGCTTTCTGCTCGCTCTCGCCTGGGCGCGCAATCGCGTATCCATGCACTTGGATTCCGCTATTAAAGCTCGGACCGCGAGAACAAGGTGCCATGCATGAGAGACTTCACGTTCATGCTTTACGAGGTAATGCCATGGGCGCCTGCTTGCCAGGCAACTCTTGCTGACCGCGAAAGAAAAATTTTCCCCCCATCATGGCCCTTTCCCAAAAGCACACCTTTTAACATATTGTCTCTACTAATTTTTTATCTCGCTTTCTTCCTGGCATCGACCTTGCTCTGAGCCACTTGTGGAATGCTTGAAAAACTCAGCCCTTCGGTCCCGATGGGTTTTTGTGCGGCTCTCTAAGTTTCCTTTTGCCGGAGCCCCCCGGGGTTCGCCACGGGTTTGAGGATCAAAAGACTATTAGATGCGGCTGGATCAAAGAAGCCACCAAGAATCAAGGATCTTGACGCATTTTAAATCTAAACCTCGAAAGAGAGGACTCTCATGAAGGGACTGCCCGTCGGTCGAGCAGAGTTTGTCAGTCGCTTTCTTTCCAAGGAAAGACAAAGGCTAAGTCGTTCCATTGAGTCTTCATCTTTTGCTGCCGAAATGCAGCTACAAAAGCGGCGGATGAGCATGCCTTTATTCCACGCCGCGCAGCTCCCCTTGAAGGTGCGTCACAAACCAGCGGCCTCCCAAGAACTCCGTGGAGGGTCTTCGGTGAATGCGCGGCGCATCATCGGCGCGGATACAGCCGAAAAGCCGCATTTGGAAATCGCCGATCCTCTGTTCCTTCAGGAAATACTTGCCCTTTTTCACGTCAGGGCGGATCAAACCAAAAAGGCCGCCACTCTCACGGGCGACGAAGGCGCCTTGGCGCTTGAGGAGCTCATTAAGATGCTCGAGCAGGGCACCAGCAACGGCCTTGATAACCTCGGGGAAGAGCAGGTGAGCGCCGACGAGTTTCGAAAGCTTCTTCAAGCCCTTCGCTGGTCTGACAATAAACACAAAGCGGTACCCCATGCGGATCATCTCACCCTGAATGCCGTCTATGACCGAAACGCTCTGGTGGAAACCTTGAAAGAACTTCTGGCAGAGGCAGAAGCGCAACAGGCTGCTCTCCACAACGCTCAAGAGCAGTCCACAAGTCTTTCACCGACAAACGACCGAGGAAATTTGGTGAACGTCTTCGGTCCCGGCGGCATGGTCAATGCCACGGAAGAAGATTTCATGCCGATTTCCGAACACACACCTTTCAGCCTGTGGGGCACTTCCCAAGACTCGGAAACAACTCGTGCGTCCAATCCGGAAACCTCTCGTGAACGAGAGGCGGCCGATGGCCAGGACAAACCGCGCAGCGCAGCGCTCCATTTCAGCGACCCCAAGAGCCTCCAAAACCGCGAAGCTAATGGCCTAGAGGTTTCCCAATATGATTTCGTGGCTGCGGAAGCGATGCCGCCTGCCGCGCCGGCATGGTTCAGCGAAATCAAATCACAGGCTCCTCAGGCCTCTACTCAAAACCTCGGTTTAGCACAACACGGCTCATCGCACCCCCGAAACGCCCTTTTCAACGTCGCCAATTCGCTGAACACTGAGGTTTTTTCAGTGCCTGAAACCTTCTCCATCCCATTCAAACCGGTGCTGAGAAAGCAAGTCAACGAGCACGTTTTCGCGGCCCAGGGGTTAAGCATTAACGAAAGGTCTTCGGAAATCCTGGAAAACACGACCACTTTCCAGGGACACCAATCGACCGCCTGGCCTATCATTTCCTCTAATACCTTGGGTGAGTCGTGGAAAGATGCTTTGCAACCACTAGACATGCTTCCCGAAGAAGCGGTTCAAGACCTTTTTGAGGCAAAGCTCGTTTCCATGGGCACGGATTTCAATAGCCCGCATTCTTCAAGCGGCGACTCTCCCCCGTTTGGTAATTCTTCACAGGCTTTTCAGCAGAATTTCCCTCATTCATCGGCGCAAGGATCTTTTGGCCCGGCGGTCTTTTCACCTTTCTCGGTTCCCTCGACGGCTCTCGATCAGGCCGCCGAACCCGCGGCAACCTTATCCTTGGAACAGGCGCAGTGGCCCCTGGAATTGGCTGAAAAGCTCTCGCTTCTTTCACGCAGCGGCAAAAACTTCATGACCTTAAAATTGCAGCCCGAAAGCTTTGGTAAGATCACCGTCAGGGTCGAAACTCAAGGTACCCACGTTAGCACCCTGGTCCAAACCGAACATCCGGTGGTGCGGGAAATGTTGCAGAGCAATATAAGCTCTCTGCGGGATCTCCTGGCCGACCAAGGGTTGCAGTTGAGCCACTTTTCCGTAGATGTTCGCCACAGCAACACGCCTTTTTCTCATGAAGACAACACCCTTTGGGAGCCAAAGGCTCAATCGGCTTCCGTGACGGTTTCTTTACACGAAAAACCCGAGGAAACCCTTAACTCGCTGGATGTGCTGGACGGCGATCTCGCCGGGATTCTGAGCGTCCGTGTGTAGACAATAAAGGAGAAAGATCATGGCCGTGGCATCCGTCCCCGCCTTGACCCAAAAGGCCTTGGCCGCATCGGCCGCCAACTCGGTGGGTGGGCAAAATCTTTCGGACATGAATGCCTTTTTGATGCTGTTCACCACGCAGTTGCAGCATCAGGATCCCACCAACCCCATGGCGGCTTATGAAATGGCGGCCCAACTGGCCCAGTTCAGCACCGTGGAAAAACTCACTCAGGTGCACACTCTACTGCGAGAGCAAAAGGATTACTTGATATCCATCAATAACAGCCTGGGCGTGCAACTCCTTGGAAAAAACGTCGTGGCGCAAGACGACCAGCTTTACGTGAAAGACGGGACGGTTTCTCGAGCCGGTTTTGATTTGGAAGCTCCGGCTCGCGTGCAAGTAACTATCACCGATAGTGCCGGCAAATCGGTGCGCACTTTGTCTTTGGGATCCGTGGAGGCCGGCCGCCAGGAATTCACTTGGGATGGCAAGGACGACCAAGGCAAAGCGGTGCCTAACGGAATCTACACCTTTTCGGTGGAGGCCACGAACACGTCTGGGGAATCCATGGCCGCGCAGCCTTTGGTCAGGGGTGAGGTTTTCGGACTCGTCATGGAACAAGGGGTCAATTACGTGGTCTTGGAACACAGTGGAGGACTCCGCGTGCCGGTCAGCTTCATCACCACCATAGAAACAGCGCCGAATTCCGGGGAAACGACCCCAGAGGCGGCCACGTAAAACATGGGGGACAATTCCGTCGCTTTTTCGACGAAATCAACCATTGATTCATAAGGAGGTCTATCATGGGAATCAGTCAAGCCATGAATATCGGCGTCAGCGGGCTCAACGCCAGCGCCACTGCCTTGACGGTAGTGAGCGACAACATCGCCAACGTGAACACCACGGCCTTCAAGAGCAACAGCGTGCGCTTTGGGGATTTGGTGGCCGGGTACTACTCCACCCTGTCCCAGGACTCGGACCGTGAAGGGTCGGGCACGGCCATCATGGGCATCGTCACGGAATTTGCGCAGGGTCCTCTTATCAGCACCACGCGCTGGTCGGATGTAGCCATCAACGGCGAGGGGTTTTTCAGCGTTCAGGTACCGGGAACGACCAATGTGTATTACACGCGGGACGGCAGTTTTCACATGGACAAAGACGGGTATCTGGTCAATGAATTGGGCTATCGCGTGCTCAACCGGGACGGCAACGCCATCAAGGTAGACAATCCCAGCGACCCACGGTTCAGCAACTACTACGTGGATAGCAACGGGCAAATCTGGGGCACGCCCACCGACCCCGCTCAGGCTGTCATTTATGCAGCCAACGCCAATCAATCACCCAAGGCTTATGGAAGCGTTTATATTAAGGATCCCGTTAACAGCGACATCACCATCACGCTGAACGACGGAACGGAACTGGTCCTCACCGTTGGAGAGGACGAAACATTTCATGTGCAATTCAACACCGATACGGACGGCGACGGTGAGATGGACGCCTTTCAGGGTGCGATTAATCTTTCGGAATTTTCCTTGACCGAAACCGATTTGGACGGGGACGGCACACCGGACCTTGACGGCATCAGTCCCGATGCCGAACCAGGTTATTACACTATCACGGAAGTAGAGTCGACCCTTGCCAGCGGCGACTCCTGGTCCGAAGATAATTGGATGGCCACCTCCAACGACCCTCAGCCCGTCCTTGACGCGCAACTGCGCGTGTCCACCTTCGCCAACAACAACGGGCTGATCCGCCAAGGCAATAACCTCTTCACCCAAGGACCCGAGTCCAAGTTTCCCATTCACGGTACGGCCAACGACGGGATTCGCGGCAACATTTTCAGTTCCACCATTGAAGGATCAAACGTGGACATCGCCAAGGAAATGGTGAACATGATCACCTATCAGGCCAGTTACAACGCCAATTCCAAAACTATCACCACCTCCGCCGAACTCTTGAACACCGCCGTCAACATGGTGCGTTAGTCAATGGGGTCACATCTTGATTTATGCCATAATAGTCCCGATCACACGTGCTCGGACAGGTTGCCATGAACCTGTCCGAGAAGGCTTTTTTGTGTGGGATTTCTTGAGAACGCCAACAGGAAGCCCCCGATCGGGCGGCGTAGGCGCCGCCTAGGTCCATCTCTAGCCCTCGCCCCTCCAACCAAGCGCCTTGTATGCCAGGTGCCGCGGCCAAAGCACACCCGTTCGCAGAAAATAAGCCGCCACGCCTAAGGTGTTCCGTGGCAGGGTTCTCAAGGGACGCCAAAAGCGGGGCCTGTCGAAGACGCTTCCATCAGATCGTCAAAATTCCGACATTTGTGAGCAAGTTGCGGCGCGAATCGTAGGCGCCGCAGGGATTTAGGGCCTCGGGGTTCTTTGTACGTTCTGGCGTGCTGCTTGCTAGAGAAGGGAGTGTCGCAGCTTGGAGGCTGTACAGTCAAGGACTGCGTGCTTTAGGGTTTAAAAGATGAACAGCCAGTGAGAGGTCGCCGAATGGACATTGCAACCCTTGTGGGGATCGTCTCCGCCTTCGCTTTGGTTCTCTCCGCCATCATTATGGGCGGGGGATTGGGCATGTTCATTAACATTCCATCGATGCTGATCGTCGTGGGCGGCACCATTGGAGCAACTATGGTCAACTATCCGCTGCGGGACGTGCTCAGTGTCATCAAAGTGGTCAAGAATGTCTTTTTTACCAAGGTTTGGAGCACGCAGGAAGTGGTGGACCGCTTCGTGGAATTTGCCAACAAGTCCCGTCGTGAAGGCATTTTAGCCCTCGAATCGGAAGTTCCGAGCCTTACAGATCCCTTTCTGGTCAAAGGTTTGCAGCTCACTATTGACGGTATGGAGCCCGAGGCCATTCGGGACATTTTAGAAACGGAGATCGAGTATTTGGAAGAGCGGCACAAGTCGGGGGCAGAAATTTTGACGACCATGGCCACTTTCTTTCCGGCCATGGGCATGATCGGGACCCTCATCGGTCTTGTGCAAATGCTTAGGACCATGAGTGATCCAAGCACCATCGGGCCTTCCATGGCCGTGGCTCTGTTGACGACGTTCTACGGCGCTGTGGCCGCCAACTTGGTGTGTCTTCCTATGGCAGGAAAGCTCAAGAAGCGAAGCCAAGAGGAAGCCCTGGTGAAAGAGATGATCATCAGTGGCATTGTCAGTGTGGCCAATGGGGAAAACCCCAGAGTGATCGAACAAAAACTGCACTCTTTTGTGCCTCCCTCTGCGCGAAAGAGTCGTTTTGAGTGATGAGCCGATACCAAGGAGTGAACACCATGGCGTCTAAGAAAAAGGAAGCCGAACAGAAAAATCGGTCGACGGAATCCTCTCCAAAGAAGAAATCGCCTCTCATCAAGATTCTTGTTTTGGTCGTAGGGCTCGGTGTCTTGGGCGGGGCTGGGTTTTTCGCCTATACGAAATTTTTCGCCAAGGGTGACGCACCGGAGGTAGCTCACGCAAAGCCGGCACTCATGAAACCGGTGGTGAAGGATATGGAGACGTTTTTAGTCAATTTAGCGGATCCGGGCGGAGAACGCTACCTCAAAGTGACCATGCAGCTGAGCCTCAACAATGAAGCCGTATCCCGAGAAATCGACACCCGCATCGGGGAACTTCGCGACACCATTTTGATGCTTCTCTCAAGCAAGGAATACGATGATATTTCCAGTCTTTCTGGAAAACTCGCCCTGAAAAGGACCTTGATAAACAATCTGAACCGCATCCTCCAGCAAGGCACGGTGCAGGACATTTACTTTACCGAGTTTCTGGTGCAGTAGCGGCGGAACGGGGCCATGGAGCAAATCCTAACTCAAGACGAAGTGGATGCCCTGCTCAAGGGGCTGAGCGATGGCGAGATCGAGGCGGAAACGGCGGCGGTGCCGGACGACGATCAGAGCGGCATACGGCCGTACGATCTCACGAGTCAGGACCGCATCATTCGCGGCCGCATGCCGACCCTGGAAATCATCAACGACCGGTTCGCGCGCGCCCATCGGATTACGCTTTCCGGAGCCCTGCGCAAGGTGGTAGATATAACGGTAACCCAAAAGGAGATGATTAAATTTGGAGATTTCACGCGAACCCTTCCTGTGCCCACCAGCCTTCATGTGCTCAAGATGGAACCCTTTCGTGGGCATGTGCTACTCGTTGTGGAAAGTCGGCTAATTTTCAATTTGGTGGATTGCTTTTTCGGCGGTTCGGGCCGCAGCAGCTTCAAAATTGAAGGGCGCGATTTCACGTCCATTGAAAATCGCGTCATCAACAAAGTGGTCCGCATGGCCCTCAAGGATTTGGAACAGGCATGGAATCCGGTAACACCGGTGTCTTTTAAGTTTGTGCGTTCAGAGGTCAACCCTCAGTTCGCCACCATCGTGCCGCCCACCGAACTGGTGATTGTGGTCCACTACGAACTGGAAATGGACACGCTCATGGGTAAGATCATCTTGTGCTTGCCCTATTCGACCATCGAACCCATTCGATCCCAGCTGTCGGCCAGCTATCAAAGCGATCAGCTGGAGGTGGACTATTCCTGGACGCGGCGCTTCATTCGAAGGCTTCGAGAAATCCCTGTGCAGCTCTGCGTGCATCTGGGGTGCACGGAAATCAAAGGACAAGACCTTTTACGATTGGAAAAAGGCGACATCATTATTTTGGACCAGGATGTCAACCACCCTTTGACGGTCAGCGTGGAAAAAGTGCCAAAATACAAAGCCTATGCCGGCGTGCACAAGGGCAATCACGCCGTGAAAATCGTCGATTTCGTCACGTCAACGTACGAGTAATGGTTCGAACAAGGGAGTGCTCTAATGGCCGAGACCAACGTCGTCAAAGAATCTCCTCAGCTGGATCCCATGGACGCTCCACGGGTGTCCGCGCCGTCTGCGGGGGCGAGAGACCCCGAGGACGTGGGAAACGGAGAGGCCGCTCTCAAAAAAGACATTCGAGATCTGGAATTCATTCTGGACCTGCCCTTGGAAGTTTCCGTGGAATTGGGTCGAGCGAAAATGCTCATTCATGACCTTCTGCAACTGGGGCAAGGGTCCGTGGTGGAATTGAACAAGTTTGCCGGAGAACCCTTGGAAATTCTGGTCAACAACCGATTGGTGGCCCGGGGGGAAGCGGTGGTCGTCAACGAAAAGTTCGGCGTGCGCATAACGGACATTGTCAGCCCCATGGAGCGGGTCAAACAGCTTGGGTAATTCCATGGACTTTCCACTCCAGATCCTGAAAACCGTCGGGGCCCTCGTCCTGGTTCTCGGTCTGCTCTGGGGCGCCACTTTTGCCCTACGGCGCTGGGGACGCCCCCTTCTCAAGGGATCGGGCAAAGGATGGATTCACATTCTGGAACGCCGATACCTGGGGCCGAAACATTCCCTGGTTCTTGTGCGCATCGCAGACGAAACCCTCCTTCTTGGCATGTCCCCTCACGGACTCAATTACCTCACCACCATAGGTTTTGAAAACTCGCCGCACGAAGGCGACGTGACGACCAAGGACGACAACCCATGAGGCACAGGAAAGCTTTCTTGATGCTATTTCTTGTTGCCATCGTCTGGATGGCGACCGTTGGGTGTCCTCAGTGGGCCTGGAGTGCCGATTTTACCCTGCCGGCTTTTCGGCTGCATTGGGATGAGCCTTCGGCGCCGGACCAAGTTTCCAATGTGCTCAAGATCGTCTTTGCGCTCACCGTGGTCTCCATTGCACCATCCATTCTCCTCTTGATGACGTGTTTTACGCGCCTTGCGGTGGTCTTGTCCTTTTTGCGGACGGCTTTGGGCACGCAGCAGGCTCCGCCAAATCAAGTCATTGTGGGTCTGGCGCTTTTCTTGACCTTTTCTATCATGTGGCCCGTGTGGCAGGAAATTCATCGGGAAGCCGTGATCCCTTTGCAAAATCAGGCCATCGACGGAGACACCTTTGTGCAAAGGGCCGTCGCCCCTCTTAAAGCCTTCATGATGAAACAAACACGCCTCAAGGACTTAAAACTCTTCGTGTCCTTGACCCAACAAGAAAAACCCCAAGACCCAAATGATGTGCCCCTGGCGGCGGTGGTGCCCGCCTTCGTCATCAGCGAACTGAAAACGGCCTTTCAGATTGGCTTTTTGCTTTACATTCCTTTCCTGGTTTTAGACTTGGTGGTGGCCAGCGTCCTTCTTTCCATGGGCATGATGATGCTTCCTCCGGTCATGATTTCCCTGCCCTTTAAACTCATGCTGTTTGTGTTGGTGGACGGCTGGAATCTTTTGATCGGTTCCTTGGTCAAAAGTTTTTACTGAAGGACTTGTGCCCATGACTCAAGAATTCGTCATCGGTCTCGCTCGCCAAGCCTTGGAAACCATGTTGTTGGTGAGTTTGCCCGTTTTGCTTACCAGTCTGGTGGTGGGTGTTGTCATCAGTTTGTTCCAGGCCGTCACGCAGATTCAAGAGATGACCCTGACGTTTGTGCCCAAAATCGTCATCACCTTTCTGTCCCTGCTCGTTTTCGGGGCGTGGATGACCGGCCGCATGCTGTCCTTCACCCGCATGCTTTTGGAAAATATACCCTATTGGATTCGATAAAAGGCAAAAAACATCGAGACAGGCCCATGAAGCTTTATGATTTCTCTTTCCATTAACCTCTTGCAGATTCGCATTTTCCTGAGTGTTCTCCTGCGCTTCAGTCTGGTCTTGTTTCTTCTGCCCGTCTTTCGCACACATCAAGTGCCCACATCGGTCAAGGCCTGGTCCGTGTGGGCTCTGTCCCTGATGGCCACGCCCTTCATCGCTCCTTTTGTGCCTCCGCTTCCTTTAGAACCTCTGGCGCTTGTTGGTATGATCTTCAGCGAACTCATCTATGCCACCTTCTTTGCCCTTTCCATGAACATCATCTTCGGCGCTTATCACATGGCGGGACAAGTCATGTCCTTTCAAATGGGGTTGGGCGTGGCGGAGGTGATCGACCCGCAAACGGGGATCCGAGACGTCCTGCTCAGTCAGTGGCTGCAGATTCTGGCCACGCTCTTTTTCTTCGCCATCGATGGGCATCTGGTGGTCGTTCGCACCTTTATGGAAAGCTTTCGGGCCGTGCCCGTGGGAAGTTTTCTTCCCACCCCCAACATTCTTCAGTCCGTGCTACTTCTCTCAGGTCGCCTTTTTGTCATTGCCTTGAAAATCGCCGCCCCTATCATGGCCGCCCAGCTTGTGCTGCAAGCCGGCTTCGCCGTGGTGACCAAATTTTCACCCCAGATTCACATCCTTATGGTGAGCTTTCCCATCACTATAGGGGTTGGCATTCTCTTTGCCCTCCTTTCCCTTTCGGAATGGGCCGGCTTCACGGCAAACACCCTGACCGAACTGCTCAAGTTCTTTCGCGCCGTGGGGCTGCCCTGAAAACGTCGATGTATTGACATCGAGCGCGTCAAAACTCCTCCCTGTCCTCATGGCGAGGCAAAGGCATGGCAGGAGCCCAAGAAAGAACGGAAAAGCCCACGGGAAAGCGCCTGGCGGAAGCCCGGCGCAAGGGCAACGTGCCGAAAAGCCAGGAACTGACGGCCCTAACGGTGCTCGGTGCGGGAAGCCTAATGGCCTTTTTGCAAGTCAAAGCCTTGCCGGAGCATTTTCGAGGACTGTTGGGCAGGCTGTGGGAGCATGGGCTTTGGGGATCGAGCGACTTGAGCGCGAACGGTTCCTTGGTGGCCTGGATTTTTTTCACGTTTTTTCGCATGACGGGTCCCGTGTTCTTTTCGGTGCTGGTTGCGTCGGTGGCCGTGCATTTTGTCCAATTCAAGGGTTTTTTGTTTGCACCCGAAGCCCTGAAACCCAAACTTTCCAAACTGAATCCTCTAAACGGCTTCAAGCGATTTTTTCAGCTGCGCATGGTGGTCGAAACCGCCAAGTCGTTTTTCAAGATTCTTGTGGTGGGCAGTATGCTCTACTCGGTCATGGGGAGCGAGCAACTCTCATTCGGCGCCCTGGTGCACGTGGATCCCGTGGACATGGGGCGCGAGACAGGGCGAATTCTTTCCCGGTTCTTGTGGAAAGCCGGCGCGTTTCTTGGGGTCCTGGCGCTGTTGGATTTCTTGTATCAGCGTTGGCAGTACACCAAGGACCTCATGATGACCAAGCAGGAGGTCAAAGAAGAGTTCAAACAGGCCGAAGGAAACCCGCAAATCAAGTCTCGCATTCGATCCATTCAAAGAACCCTGGCGCGGCAACGCATGATGTCCATGGTGCCCACGGCCACAGTGGTGGTCACCAACCCGACCCACTACGCCGTTGCCCTTTTTTATCAGGAAGGACTGCAAGCTCCAAAGGTCGTCGCCAAGGGTATGAATCTTATTGCCCATACCATCGTTCGCCTTGCCCGTGAACACGGCGTTCCGGTGGTTCAGAATCCGCCTCTGGCACGCGCCTTGTATCACCAAGTGAAGCTGGATCAGGTCATTCCGGAAACCCTGTACCGGGCTGTGGCCAAAGTTCTGGCGTATGTCTATCAGCAGCGTCGCCCCACATCATAGGATGGAAGAAGGATGCCCAACACCACGTCGTCCGCCCTATCCCGTGTGCGATGGAATTTAAAAACTTTCAGTGATGCCGATGCCATTTTAGGCATTGGGGTTACGGCCGTTTTGGCGGTCATGCTTTTGCCCGTGCCCAGCCGTGTTCTCGATGTCCTCTTGGCCACCAACATCTCCTTTGGCATTCTGATCTTGCTCACCACCATTTACACAGCACGCCCCCTGGATTTCGGCATCTTTCCCTCGCTGCTGCTCATCACCACCTTGTTTCGCCTGGCTCTCAACGTGGCCAGCACCCGCCTTATTCTTCTCAAAGGCGACCAAGGAACCGACGCGGCCGGCCACATCATTCAAGCCTTTGGGCAGTTCGTGGTCGGAGGCAACTACGTCATCGGGCTCGTCATCTTTGTCATTCTGGTCATCGTGAATTTCATCGTGATCACCAAAGGCACGGAGCGCATTTCGGAGGTCGCAGCTCGATTTACTCTGGATGCCATGCCTGGAAAGCAGATGAGCATCGACGCGGATCTCAATGCGGGGCTCATTGACGAAAAGAAAGCGCGAGAACGGCGCCTGGAAATCATGAGGGAAGCGGACTTTTACGGAAGCATGGACGGCGCCAGTAAGTTTGTTCGCGGCGATGCCTTGGCCGGTATTTTGATTACCTTGATCAACATTCTCGGCGGGTTTGCCATCGGCGTGGTGCAGCGCGACCTGGAACTGGCGGAGGCGCTCAAGATTTATACCCTTCTGACCGTGGGTGACGGGCTGGTGTCCCAGATCCCTGCCTTGATCATTTCCACGGCAGCGGGCGTGCTGGTGAGTCGCGCCGAATTGGATCAGGGCATGGGTGAAGCCTTTAAGAGTCAGCTGGCTATGAGTCCCAAACCTCTCGGAATCACCGGAGCCATGCTGTGCGCCTTGGCCTTGGTCCCCGGTTTTCCTTTTGTGCCTTTGGTCCTCGTGGGTGGAGGTCTTTTGGGTTTGTCCTATCAAAAGGCACAACAGCGCCAGGCCAAAGCCCGCCAGGCCCAGCAGGTGGAAGCGGAAAAGAAAAAGGAGGACAAGACCGCCTCGGCCCTGCCACCCCCTCTTGACCTTCTGGAACTGGAGGTGGGCTACGGACTGATTCCTCTGGTGGACGGTGAACACCCATCCGACCTTCTCGGCCGCATTCGCTCCATTCGTCAGCAACTGGCCCTAGAATACGGGATCGTGGTGCCGTCTCTGCATGTGCGGGACAATCTGCAGCTCAAACCTTCCGAATACCGCCTTTTGCTCAAAGGAAACCCCATCGCTCGCGCCGAACTCATGTTGGGCCATCATCTGGCGTTACCTACATCCGACCGTCAGCTATCCGTGGACGGCATTCCAACCAAAGACCCAGCCTTTGGCCTGCCGGCCCTTTGGGTGCCTGATCGAAACAAGGAAGAGGCGGTGCGCGCAGGCTACACGCTCGTCGACCTTTCCACCGTGGTGGCCACCCATTTGACGGAACTGTTCAAGAAACACGCCCATGAGTTTCTCACCCGTCAAACCGTGCAAAAGCTCCTGGACATGCTGGCCCAGTCCCAGCCCAAGCTCGTTGAGGAATTGACCCCCAATCCCCTGCCCCTGGGCGTGATTCAGAAAGTGCTTCAGAACCTGGTTCGGGAAAGAGTCTCCATTCGCGACCTGCAGACCATCTGTGAAACCCTTGCCGACCATGGGCCGATGACCAAGGATCCCGACATTCTCACCGAATACGTGCGCCAGGCTTTGGCTCGCACCATCACTCGACCTTATGAAAAAGAGGACGGAAAACTCTATGTCCTGACCGTGCATCCACAACTGGAAGAAAAGCTAGCGCAGAGCGTGCAAAAAACCGAGCACGGATCCTATCTGGCCATCGACCCTGAACTGCTAAACAAGATCATTCAGTCTACCACCACGGAAGTGCAACGGATCGCCAATGCCGGCCATCACCCCGTAATTCTGACCTCTCCCATGGTGCGCCGACACCTCAAGAAGATTTTGGAACGCTTCTTGCCTGAAGTGGTGGTGATCAGCCACAGCGAATTGAGCAATCTGTCGGAGATTCAGTCCATCGGCATGATTCGAGGCGCCCATGCAGGTTAAAACCTTTGTTGCTCCAACCATGCAAGAGGCCTTGGATCTGGTCCGCAAAGATCTGGGATCCGATGCCATCCTTTTGGGTAACCGAAAGGTCAAGGATACGGACGGCAAGCCGTGTATCGAGATCACCGCTGCCGTGGATCGGGCCAGCCCGGGAACGGACAAGGAACCGCCCCTTTTGAGAGAACACACCGCGGCACACCCTCAAGACCCCGTTCTGCAAGAACAGTTGGAAGACATTCGGGCACTGCTATCCCTGCTCCTTTCGGGCAAGGACACCTTTATGCGCCTTCAAAGCCATGAGGCGGTCGCCGAACTCTTTCAGCACCTTCTGATTCGAGGACTTAACGAAAAAACCGCCTTTGCCATCCTTCAAAACATTCTTTCCCGCTTTGCCAACGAGACGCCTTCCAAAAGTCAACTTTTGGACGCTTTCTCCCGTCAGGTTGCTGACAGAGTGCGTGTCGTGGATCCCTTTGCCGGGGTGGAGGAAGGGCTTCAGGGCGCGACCATGTATGTTTTTCTCGGACCCACGGGCGTCGGCAAAACCACGACGTTGGCCAAGGTGGCGGCGTATCTCAAGGTGAAGCGCAAGCTCTCCATCGGGCTCATTTCCTTGGACACGTACCGCATTGGGGCCTTGGATCAGCTGAAGACCTATGCGGACATCCTGGATGTACCCCTCAAGGTAGCTCACACCCGCCTGGATTTGGTTTCGGCCCGAGAGGCTCTGAAGGAAAACCCGGTGGTGCTCGTGGACACCACCGGACGCAATTACCTCAATGGTCGCGCCATAGAGCATCTTCAGGGCATTTTTCGTGATCTGGAGGGCCTGTATCCTTTTTTGGTCTTGAGTGCCACCGCCAAGGATGAGGACGTGCGGCACGTGATGCAGCGGTTTCGGCCGTTGGCTCCGCAGAGTCTCATTTTCACCAAGATTGATGAAACATTAACTCCGGGAACCATTGTTAACCCGCTGCTGCGTTTTCCGTACCCCGTGTCCTACTTGGGTGTGGGCCAAAGAGTTCCCGAGGACTTGGTGAGAGCAACGCACGAGCGCATGGTGGGTTTCTTTTTTCCGCGCGGCCAGTGGAAAAGTTGAGGAGAAAGGGAGGTTATGGATCAAGCTCTTGGACTTCGCAAGAAAACCTCATCTCGTGATCCATGGAACGACACTCGCCCTTTGAATGCCCCGTTTGAGAAGACCGTGGTGCGAACCCTTTCGGTGAGCAGCGGCAAAGGGGGTGTGGGCAAGAGCAATGTGGTGGTGAACCTGGCTGTGGCTTTGGATCGGTTGGGCCGGCGCGTGATGATTTTGGACGCCGATTTGGGTTTGGCCAACGTGGACGTCCTCTTGGGACTCACCCCCACCTACAACATCAGCCATGTCTTGGACGGCACGCATCGCCTGGACGACGTGCTCGTCTCGGGCCCCGGAAACATTCGCATCATGCCAGCCAGCTCTGGCGTGCAGCACCTCACTCAGCTCACGCAGGAACAGAAAATTCTTTTCGTGGATCTTCTCGACGATCTGGAAACCGATGTGGACATTCTTCTCATCGATACCGGCGCGGGCATTGCAGATACGGTGCTATATTTCAATATGGCGGCTCAAGAAAAAATCGTGGTGGTGACTCCCGAGCCCACGTCTCTCACGGACGCCTATGCCTTTATCAAGGTCATGTTCACGCGGCATGGCGAACGCTCCTTTCGCATCCTCACCAACGCCGTGGCAGACGAAAAGGAAGGTCGTGCCGTCTTTCGTAAGCTCAGCCGCGTCGCCGATCATTTTCTTGACGGAATCTCCTTGGACTACCTGGGGTGGATTCCTCGGGATCCCAGTGTCCCCGAGGCGGTACGACAACAGAAAGCGCTCTTGGAGGTTTTTCCCGGAGCTCCCGCATCTCGCGCCTTCATGGATATTGCGGGGCGCCTTAACCGCGAAGCCCCAACAATGCCCAAGGGAACCATACAATTCTTTTGGAAGCGACTTTTGAAGGTGTAAGAGCCGGAGATTATCATGACTCCTATTTCCTCACCGATCCCCTCACCGCACGCCGAGCGGGCCGACGGCGTGCCGCAAGGATGTGCCTGTCGAGACGAGGCCATGATCCGATACTACCCCCTCGTGCGCCACATGGCCTATCGCCTGGCGGCTCGGCTTCCAAGCACCATCAGCATAGACGATCTGTGCGCTGCAGGCGTGATCGGCCTCATGGACGCCATAGAGAAATATGACCCCAACCATTCCGTCTCCTTTGATAATTACGCCAAGATTCGCATCCGCGGGGCCATGTTGGACGAAATTCGTGCCATGGACTGGATTCCGCGATCGCTGCGCCAGAAGGCCTCGGGGCTGGAAAAAGTGTGCGCCGCTCTGGAAAAAAAACTGGGCCGCTTTCCGGAAGATGAAGAAATCGCCAAGGAAATTGGTCTGGACCTTGAGGCGTACTTTGAGCTGCTGGACAGCCTGAAGGGGATCTCCTTCATTCCCGAGGATCTCAACGAGTACATTCAGGAAAACCGAGAAGCGGCCCATCTGGCCACAGACCCTGACGAAATTTTTCGGCGCGTTCACAAAAGCGAACTGCAGCGCCTTCTGGCCCAGTGCATTGAAACCCTGAGCGAAAAGGAAAAACTGGTTCTCTCCCTGTATTACTTTGAGGATCTGACGATGAAAGAAGTGGGCGCCATCATGGGGTACACAGAATCGCGTATTTCACAGATTCATACCAAAGCGGTGCTCAAGCTGCGCCTGCGGCTGGCCAAATATCTCAGTACGGACGATCTCCCTGACGGGGTCTTTTCTCTGAGGAAGCACGAAACCGAATCCAATAGTCGACGCAGGACAAAGAAAAAATAGCAAAGGAGTCCTTCATGGGGGACGTGCACGCAAGACCCTCGCCCGCACCTAAAACAAAAAGCCGCTCCACAGGGCAAGATAACGTCTTTTTGGTGCAAGACACCAACATCGATTTGGCCACTCTCTTTTCCAATATCGACAAGAAACCGGCCGAGCAGGAAGAGTCTACCCCCTCCCCGAGCTTTTCCAGCCCTAAGGTTCAGCCCCCTGAGGCAAATGAGGTCTCGGCGCCCGTTGAAGAAAAAGCTGCCCCAAACAAGGCTCTGCGGAAGCGCGTGGCCGTCATTGGAACCCTAATGAGCCTTGGCATCATGGCGGCCGGCGCCGCGCTCGTCCCCAGAATCCTTGAGCAGGCGCCGCCACAACCTGTTCCGAAAAACTCGGCGGTGGTGCGGCAGGCCATTGCCGTACCAAAGGCCGTCGAACACCTTGAGGTCTTTTTCATGGCCCAATCCAAAGAAAAGGCAGAGCTCCTGTGCATGAACCTGGCCGTGCACGCCAACCGGCCCAACGCCGAAGCCATCTTGTCCGAACTGGGGGTGGCTGTGCGGGACGCCGTATACAACTTTCTGTCGCAGCAGCGCCCGGAAAAGAACGTCCGACGCTTCTGGTCCCCCATCGTGGAAAAAAAACTTCTTGCGGAATTGCAGCAGCGGTTTCCTCAGGCAGGTATAGTTACCGTGGAATTGGAAGACATTCAGCGAATCTAAACTCTTCGACCATTCAAGGCATGGTTTATGTGGACTTGGCTGCAACACAGCGACTGGAACACCCTTGTGCAGCTGCTCTTGGACGCGATCCTTTTGTTCGTGGTTTTGAATCTGCTGCGGCATCGACGGCCCCAAAGCCCTCGATCATCTTTGCCACACGGTCAGGTGATCGAATCCTTTGAACGCATTCTTGCCGAAACCAAAACCTTGAGCGAGGAATTCGATCGAAACCTTCGAGAGCGCGGTCGGTTGATTCAAAACGTACTGGAAGCCTTAGACGCTAAGCTGTCGGAGGCTCGAGCCATTCTGAAAAAGCTCAGTGAGCTCGAAGGCGCCGTCCCTCCGTCGGCTTCCACCCCCAAACCCGATTCGTCCTCCAAGACTGGGATAGAAAAGATTCTTCAGCTTGCCAAAGCAGGCCAGTCCCCGCAAGAGATTGCAGCCCGCGTCCATCGCCCCCTTGGCGAAGTGGAACTAATTCTCGGTCTTCACAAACTGCAACAAAAAAATTCCCATTAACTGCCCATCGCACGTCAAAAACCTCGAAAGCGGGGCAAAGCCCAAAGCCCCAACCGGCAAATGCGACCCTCTGGGCGCATTGAGAGCATTGTGCCGAACGGCACTTCTTTAGCTGGGTTCGAAAAAGCCCAGGCCAAAGCCGTTCCCAAGCCGCTGCCTATCCTCACCCACCAAGACGCACTCGAAAGCTGCGGTGAAAACCGCAAGACTTTGTCTTACGCAAGGCCGTCCCCTACATCGGCCGCTGCCCGCATGACCGCAAACTTTTTCGATCCACGACGACGATCGCGGACCAAAAAGCGCACCGACTTGGCACCTGGGTTGCTAATTCCGTTCCGTGAAAGGAGGATAAAGCCCATGCGACTCAGTCCCTACACATCGGTTCTTGGAGCGATTCAGCAGGAAAAACGCATGGAGGTCATCGCCAATAATTTGGCAAACGGGGCCACACCAGGCTATCGCAGGGTGGGGACGAAATTTACAAATTTTATGGAACTTGAAACCTACATGCACACAACTCAAGGACCCGTGCGTCGCACGGGTAATCCCTTGGACGTGGCCATCAACGGTCAAGGCTATTTTCGTATCCAAACGGATCGAGGGGAACGCTACACACGCGCCGGAAATTTCACGATTGACGCCCAAGGCCGTTTGGTCACTCCGGAAGGTTGGCCCGTTCTAGGCCAAGGTGGCATCATTCAGCTGGAAAGTTCGAATGTGCGTATCGACTCCTCGGGTCAAGTCTTTGACGGGGACAATGCAGTGGACACCCTGGACGTGGTGGACTTCGGGGCGAATGTGCGCCTGGTGCACGATGAACGGAATCTGCTCATGCCCTCGGATCCCAATGCCTTTCCCATGCCGGCGCAGAACTACACGCTAGAACAGGGGGCCTTGGAAGGGGCAAATTTTTCCGCCGTCCAGGAAATGACATCCATGATTGAGACCTTGCGCATTTTTGAAGCATGTCAAAAGGTCATGAAGATTTCTCACGATCAAGACCAACAATTGATCAACCAGTTGGCCAAATCCTAAAGGAGGAAAACTGAGCCATGATGCGAAGTCTCTGGACGGCCGCAACGGGCATGGACGCGCAGCAACTGAACATGGACGTGGTGGCTCATAATCTGGCCAACGCCAACACCACGGCCTTTAAGAAGAGCCGCGCAAACTTTGAGGACCTCATGTACCAGAACGTGATTCCTCCCGGTGCGGAAACGGGAGCCGCCGGAACAATCCCAACCGGCATTCAAATTGGCATGGGCGTCAAGACCGCCTCGGTTCAAAAGATCTTCACCCAGGGAAATTTTACCGAAACGGGAAATCAGTTGGACCTGGCCATTGAGGGCAAGGGGTTCTTTAAGGTGCTTCGAGGGGCGGAAGAGGTCTATACGCGGGCTGGCACCTTCAAGCTGGATGCGGAGGGTTACCTGGTGGATGCGGAAGGAAACCGACTGCAACCGGAGGTGAGCATTCCTCGTGAGGCGGTGACCGTCAACATAGATCCTCAGGGAACTCTCAGCGCCTTTGATCAAAACGGCACACTGCTCGCCTCGGCCAATCTCACCCTGTATGACTTCCCCAACCCGGCAGGATTGCTGAGTCTGGGAAAAAACTATTTTGCGCCTTCAGATGCGTCGGGGGAAGCCGTGGAAGGGCAGCCGGGCACGGAAGGCTATGGCACCTTGCTTCAAGGTTTTCTGGAAAGCGCCAACATCAATGTGGTGGAAGAAATGGTGAACATGATCGCCGGCCAAAGAGCCTACGAAGCCAATTCCAAAGTCATTCGCACGGCGGATGAAATGCTTCGCATCGCCAACAGCGTGGCCTCCTAGGGGGCGTAAGATGAAACGGTGGGTGGCATGAGAGATGGAGGCGCCATGAAAGGTTTCGTGTTGGCCCTTGTGCTCTTTGGAAGTCTCTTCGGCGGATTCACGGCGGAGAGCATGGCGGAACAGGCCGCTTCGAGCATGTCTTCAACCCCGGAGCCTTCGGTCATCCAGGTCCGCTCCATTGTGGAAACCTCCGAGGAAACCCTTACGCTGTACGATCTTTTGGACAATGCCCACGCCTTGCCCCCTTTATGGATTCAAAAATTTCAGAGCATTTCTTTGGGACCAAGCCCCTCGTTGGGCTCGGAAAAGGCGGTGCGGACCGACCACCTGGCCCCATATCTCAAGAAAGTGCTCACATCTTTGGGTGTCCAAACGGACACGGTTTACTTCTCCATTCCCGAAAGGATCGTGTTGCGCAGAAAAGCAGCCGTTCTGGAAGCCGAATTCATCGAGAACCTTTACCGCGCCTACATTGACGACCATGCGCCGTGGAACGCTTCAGAGATGGAAATTCGCGACATCGTCATTTCGGGTCTAGCCTCGATTCCCGATGGGCATGTGACCCATGAGATCGAAGCGCCACAGAATACGTCCTTTGTTGGCGTTGTGCCTGTGACCATGCACTTCTTCGTGGACGGGCAAAAGGTTCGGAGTCTCCGCGTGGCCGGAAAAGTTCTCGTGCGCCGCACGGTCCTTCATGCGAGTCAGAATTTACGCCGTCATACAATCCTTGAACCGGAACACGTGGAATTGCGGGAGATCACGGTAAGCGAACCGGGAAAAATCTACGCGACCCGCTTGGAGGATGTGGTGGGCAAGAGGGTTGTTCGCCCTGTACGCGCTGGGCAACCTCTCGAGATGGCATTTTTGGCTAAGCCCTTGTGTGTCACTTCCGGAAAACCCGTCACGATTCTCTACCAAGAAGGTCCCTTGAAACTTTCCGCCAGAGGAGAATCCAAGGACAATGGAGCTCAAGGGGATTGGATTCGTGTGGTGAACCTAGCTTCAAAAAAGATCCTGAAGGTGCAAGTGCTGGATGAAGACACCGTCCTTTTGAAACCGTGATCCACCAAGGTCCTTATGAAAGCACAGCGAGAAGAACTATGAAACCAAGACGTCATAGACGCCCGACAAAGTGGGCCATGCTGGGCTTGTGGGCTTGGCTGTGGATCGGAACCGTGGGAATGTGGGGATGCGCCACTCAGCACACCACCGCGGGCCGTGCGCTGGAAGCATCGCCCCCATCGGCGCTTTCCTCTCCCGCCCCGCAACAAGAATGGGGGTTCCCTTCCACGGACCCCTCGCAGCCCAAGCCTGTGCCCACAGGATCCTTGTGGAGCGCCCGTCAGGAATCGTTGTTTCGAGACATCAAGGCCCATCGTGTAGGGGATATTGTGACCATTATGGTCAGCGAACAGTCCAAAGCTTCTAAACAGGCCTCCACGTCAACGAGTCGGCGAAGCGCATGGAACGGGGCAGGGAATTTTATGGGACTGAGCACGCCTTCCAAGACGATCCTAGAGCCGGTGAACAAAACCGGGTATGGGCTGAGCTTTGACAGCGCCTTTACCGGAAAAGGCAGCACAACAAAGGCGGATTCCATGACGGCGTACATGACGGCCACGGTCACGGAAATTCTTCCCAACGGCAATCTTGTCATTCGCGGATCCCGATGGACCAAGGTCAACGACGAACTGCAACAGATCGTGCTCGAAGGGGTGGTGCGCCCCATGGACATCACGCGAGACAACACGGTGCTGTCACAAAACATTGCCGAAGCCAAAATCTTTTTTGTGGGAAAAGGACCCGTAAGCCGTCATCAAAAGCCCAGTCTATTTGGTCAGCTTCTGGACCTGATCTTGCCTTTTTAACCAGGAGGCCTTTTTCGTGATGAAAAGATGGTGCGGGGTTGCAGTCATTCTGGGATGCCTGCTTGTGAGCCTCGTTGACAACGTTCACGGCGTACGGATCAAGGACGTGGCTCGATTCATGGGGGTTCGTTCCAATGCCCTGGTGGGCTACGGACTGGTCATCGGTTTGAACGGCACGGGAGATAACAACAAAACCCAGTTCACCACCAGCACGCTGGCCAATTTTCTCGATCGCATGGGCATTCACGTGGACCCAAACAGTGTCCAGGTCAAGAACGTGGCGGCCGTCATGGTGACGGCCAAACTTCCCCCTTTTGCCCGCATCGGAACCAAGCTTGATGTCCAGGTGTCCTCCATTGGCGATGCCAAGAGCCTGGAAGGGGGCACCCTGCTCATGACCACCCTGCAAGGTCCCGACGGCCGGGTGTACGCCGTGGCCCAGGGCCCGGTTTCCACAGGCGGATTTTCCACGTCTGGAGCCAGCGGCAGTTCGGTGCAAAAAAACCATCCCACCGTAGGTTTGATCTCTCAAGGAGCCATAGTAGAACGGGAATTCCCGGTAAGCCTTGACGACTTGGACCGACTGGATCTGGTTTTGAACACACCGGATTTTTCCACGGCGGATCAGACAGCGCGCGCCATCAACCTGGCGTTGGGTGGACCCTACGCTCGCGCCGTGGACGGGGCCACCATTCAAGTCGCCGTCCCGGCATCTTATCGATCGGACGTGGTGGGTCTCATCTCCCAGGTGGAAGCTTTGGAGGTCAATCCCGATACCGCCGCCAAAGTCGTTATCAACGAACGCACGGGCACCATCGTGCTTGGTGAACATGTGCGCATCTCGCCGGTGGCCGTCGCCCATGGCAACCTTACCGTGCAGATCAGCGAGCAGCCCACCGTTTCTCAGCCCTTGCCCTTCAGTCAGGGCCAAACCGTGGTCACGCCCCAGTCCACCGTGCAGGTTCAAGAAGGCAAGGGGTCCATCAACGTGGTGGGCGGCGGGACCACCATCGGGGAAGTCATCAAAGGTTTGAACGCCATCGGGGCTACACCGCGCGATATCATCACCATTCTTCAGGCCATCAAAGCCGCAGGAGCCCTTCATGCCGAACTCGAAATCATCTAGAAAAAATAAATCCGGCGGAGATGAAGGACCTGCCGCCGAAGGTTGGCTCACAACTTACTGTGACCTTTGTACGCTGCTGCTGACCTTTTTCGTCCTGCTTCTCAGCATGTCCGTTTTGGACAACATACGCCAAAAACAAGCCCTCAATTCCCTCGTGGGCGCCTTTGGTTTCCTGCCCGGAGGACGCACGGCCATCGGTAAACCCACAGGCATGGACATTAGTGAGTTTGAAGCCCCAATGGAAACCAAAGCCCTCGACTTCGACGTGTTACGAGAAGTGACTATGAAAAACGAACTGGACAAGGAAGTCGAAATCATCAAGAAGGACGAGACCCTCACCATCGTCCTTCATCAAAAAATCCTCTTTGAACCCGGCTCCTTCGATCTCAAACCCGCAGCCCGCACTTATCTGTCGCAGCTCGTGCCCTATCTTGCCAAGGATTCTCGGGAAATCGAAATCGGCGGACATACAGACCGCTTCGAAAAAATTGAGGATCCCAGCTGGGAAAAGTCATCCTGGATGATTTCCACAAAGCGGGCCATGGCCGTTTATCGCTTCCTGTTGTCGCAAGGATTGGAGCCCAAACGCGTCAGTGCCCACGGGTTCAGTTACGAAAAACCCTTGGTGGACGGCATTCAATACCCCCATCTTCGACATCGGAACTCAAGAGTGGAAATCGTTCTAACCTACAGCCGTCATCTGCCGGCAAGCCTGCTTCACGAAGACCCCACACCCAGTCCCTATTTCAATTACAAGAACTTCTTCTTCCGGTTGTTCCCTATGCCGGAAAAGAGTTCACAACCCCAGAACAGACCACCTACGGTTGCCACGCAGAAAACCAAAGAGCGCGGGTAAAAAGGGGCGATGAGCATGGCGAAAAAAAAGAAAAAAACGGAAGACGAGGGAGGCGGTGCCACGTGGATGGTGACCTTTTCGGATCTGTCCACCCTGCTTCTCACCTTCTTCGTTCTGCTTCTGAGCATGTCGTCTTTAAATGAGAAAGCCATTCGAAGCACCTTTCAAAATTTCGACAAAACCAGCGGGATTCTCTTTTTCAAAGAAATGCAAAAAATCCGTAAGAGTCCCGACATGGTCATCCAAGACCTCATCAAGAGCCTTAAAAGCGTCTACATTGCAGATGTCCGGCGACTCGACGAGGTATCCAAAACACCATGGAAAAAAGATTTTAAACTGGTCGTCTCGTCCGGAAATGCCTTGTTGGTGAAGAAAAGGTGGAATCCTGGGGACTTTTCGTTCATCTTTGGGGATCAGCTGCTTTTCGAAAGCGGCAGTGCCGAACTGAAACCCAGTGCCTATCCCATCCTCGACAAATTTGCTCGTTTTCTGAACGAAGCGTCGTACACGGCGTACGTGGACGGCCACACCGACAATGTCCCCATAAACAGTCCAGAATTTTCGTCCAACGAGGAGCTGGCCCTGGCCCGAGGCTACGCGGTGCTGAACTATCTGAGCACTCATGGACAGGTCCCCTCCACCAAATTGGCTTTGGCCGGCTATGGTGAGACCCAGCCCTTGGCGGGCAATGACACCCCGGAAGGGCGCCAATTGAACCGTCGCGTGGAAATCATTTTTGAAAAAATCAAGTGAAGGAGCGTCCATGACATCGATCCGGTCCATCGACGAAACACAGCCCAGCGCGGCGCATGAAAGCTTCAACAAGCAAAAGGAAAGGCTTCAGCAGGCCTGCATGGATTTTGAGAGCCTGCTCACCGCGCAACTGGTCAAGTCCATGCGCGCTTCGGTATTTCGAGATGAAGAACCGGATCACGCCATGGGAATCTACGAATCCATGCTGGACGAAGGGCTGGCGCGGGTGTGGAGTCACCAGAAATCCCTTGGAATCGCTCAGTGGTTGTATCAGTCCCTGGAACCCCTTGTGCCAACTAATGATAAATAGCCTCGAGCTCACCAAATTTACTGAAGGCTTTTAATGATTATGCCGATAAATGGGAATGAGACGGTCCGCAATCGAGGGGGCCAAAGCCCCCTGTGGAGGCAGATTCATGACACCAAGCGCGAAAGGTCAACCGCTGAGTCCCGAAACGGTAAGGGACGCGGCGCAACGTCTGCTTGAACTGGTGCAGCAGGAAACGCAGATTCTGGCTCAAAAGGACTACAGCGCTTTGTGGGAGCTATTTCCTGAAAAAGAGAGGCTAGCTCACCGCCTCGTGGACGCCCTTCGCCTTCAGAGCCGGGAAGCCCAGACGTCTGGTCACGCCGTGGAAGCCGCAACCAATGATCACTCGGTGCGGGATACGCTTCGGCGCATCGAAGCCATTAACGAAGCCAACGGCCGCTATATGGCGGAACTGCTTACGATCCACCAGGAACTCCTTTCCCTGCTGGTACCTCAGACCTACGACCATGGGGCGCACAAAGCCCTTCCCGCCATCAAGGGATGTGGCCTCGAGACGGAGGCATAGACATGGCCGGATTGAACGCCGCCCTGGAAATCGCTAAGAACGCCCTCTTCAACGCACAGGTGCAGATTCAAACCACGTCCCATAATGTGGCCAATGCCGAAAACCCTGCCTATGCCCGCCAGAAAGCGCCAACAGTGACGCAGGGGGCCATTCTGGGACGTGCAGGGTGGATCGGGGCGGGAGCGCGGCTGGATCGCATCGTGCAGCAAAGAGATTTCTTTCTGGAGGGACGGTACCTAAGCGCCTCCTCGCAAAGCGCTTATTACGAAACCCTGAAGCGCATGGCGAGCGCCGTGGAAACTTACCTTTCCGACGATGGAGAGACCGGCATCAACGCCGCCTTGAACGAGTTCTGGAACGCCTGGAACGCTCTGGCCCAAAACCCTGAAGGCTCCGCCGAAAAGGCTTTGGTTTTCGAATGCGGAGAAAACCTTTGCAGCAACCTTCATCAAAAAGCGTCTCAGATTCAACAAAGCCAAAAAAGCCTCCTGACAGAACTACAGGACAACCTGAGCGCCATCAACGAGCTGCTTGAAAAGATTCGAAATTTGAATCATCAGATTCAGCGTTCGGAAACCCCCACGTTCATGGCCAACGACCTTAGAGACCAACGCTTTCAGGTCTTGCAGGAACTTTCCACCTACCTGCATTTCACCACGGCGGAGGCTTCCGGAGGCATGCTGAACCTTTTCCTGGAAGACGGAACGCCTCTGGTTCTTTTTCAGGAGTATGCGGCGAAACTCACCTGGACGGGTGACGCGTCATCTTTTGAGGTGACCGTCCAGGATTCGGGCAAGGTGGTCGTCCGATTCAACGCCGCCGACAATGAGGTGCAAGACGGTTTGCAGGGATCCACCGGAGCCCTGGTCGCGGCCATGGGCGATGTGGATTCCTGGAAGGACGCTCTGGATCAATTCGCCGCCGCTCTCGTCACAAGCTTTCGGGATCTTTACGATGATATCCTTGGAACGCCCACATCCTATTTTTTTGATCCCGCCTACACCACGGCAGCTACGATTCAATTGACGGACGATCCGCTGCCGTCGCCATCCAACGCGCTGGCGCGCTCGGTTCTCTTGCTGCAAACCCAAAGCCTGGACGACCTCGACGGTTTGAGCCTCTCCGAGCATCTCAGCCAGCTCAGCCAGGACGTGGGACTGACCGTGACTACGGCGTCTTCGCAAAGCGTCCTCTACGATGCCATGACCCAGCAGTTGGATGCCCAACGGCAAAACATCTCCGGCGTTTCCCTGGACGAGGAAATGGTGGAACTTATCAAACACCAACAGCTCTACCAAGCGGCCGCAAAGATCGTTCAACAAACCGCGGAAATGATTCAAACGGCTATTCAAATGGTTTGATGAAAGGCAAAGGCCATGCGCGTGACCCTGCCCTTGATGTATGGCACAACAACTCGAGACATCCTGAACAAACAGGATAGAATCAGCCGCCTCGGCCGAGACATTGCCAGCGGTGTCCGCCTCCATAACCCGCATGATGACCCAGCAGCATGGGCTCAATCCCTGGATTTGCAGCAGACCCTTCAGCGCATGGAAAGGTACCAAAACAACCTGAACTTTGCGGCCAACATGCTTTCCGTGGCCGACAGCGGACTGAACCACATGCATGACCTTTTAGTCCGAGCCACGGAAATCGGCATGGCCGCCAACACGCCCAATTCCGCAGAAGAAAAAGAGGCCTTCGTGGAAGAGCTGGATCAGATTCTTCAGGAGCTGGCCGAAACCGTTTCGGCCACCGCGAACGGTCAAAGCGTTTTTGCGGGAAAGCCTGTCTGGAACGAGACTGGTGGGCAGTGGGAGTGGGAAGCGGCACGGCCTGACGAAGACCCTCTTCAGGTGGCTCTGGACGATGCAGGCCAAACCATGACGGTTTCCACAGATCTTTCCGAACTCATTCCCAAGGCTATGAACACCATCGAAGCCTTGAAAACCCATATCGATCATGAGGACGCCGCGGGCATGCGCGCGGCCTTGCAGGATCTGAGCGACGCCATGGAACAGCTTCGAGGCTTTTCCTCCACGGTGGGGACTCGCCTGACAAGCATCCAACGCCGCCAGGACACCCTCGCCATCCTCACCGCGCACCGCCAAGAACATCTCTCTGAACTTCGGGACACCGATCTTCTCGACGCCATCAGTTCCCTTCAGACCCACCAGATCGCCCTGGAAGCTGCGCTCAAGTCCTCCCTCGTGCTCAAGGACCTGAGCCTCGTACGCTACCTTTAATCGCGGGGTCACATCTTGATTTATGCCCATGATCCTACATTGCTGGTCTGAGAAACTGCCGGCGGCTTGTCCGAGAAGGTGTCTCGGACATCCACCCTACACCCAGAGGTCAACCGCCCGGTATGATGACCCCGCAGTGACCGAACCAGCCCCAAGCGTGGGATTTGGTTAGCAAAAGGGGGTGCGAGATGGAAGAAGCAGATGTCGCTGCCAGACGAAGTGCAGCGGTTTAAAAGGATCTTTACCCGTCGGTATGTGCACCGGGTGAAAATTTCGCCTGCCCTGATGCCCCTTATCTCGTGCCTGCCTTTTGGGCACGCCCATCGATACCGAGGCGCCGCATAGAGGCAGTCCCCCGTGCCTGCCCTTATGGCCCCCGCGCCTGCCGTAATCATGGGCAGCCACACGGGCTGTCCCTACTTGGTCGGGCTGACAAGCCAAGACCAGCGTGATCACAATAACCAAATTTTGGTCTTGATTCCCAGGGGCCATCACACACGTAAAAGCAAAAACCCAAACGGCCATTAAACTATGGACAACTGCGTCGACAGGCCTGACCTTTTGGTCCGTTCTTGAAATCGAAAAATCACCCTGAAGGGGTTTGCTTTAAGTCTCGCCGCTCCCTGAGCCGCCTCGCCATGGCGACGGGAACTTTAAACATAAACCCTCGAACCCCCTTGATCGGGGATTCGAGGGTTAATGGTCGACAGATCACTCTGATGTCAATATGTTGACAATGTCATGGGGCCGGGATTCGTCAAACTCATGACGATCTCGGCTCGTGCCTCATATGATTTCGTCGAGCATGCGGGCAGCCACTTTTTGAGGGTCCACGGTGTAAGTGCCATCCTGAATTTGTCGGCGCAGGGCTTCGAGCTTATCCAGGTGCAGATCGTCACGGTCCATGCGGACTCGACTTCGAGTCATTTCCAGGGCTTCTTGAGAAAACGCCACGCGGTCTTCGACGGTTTCGGTTTCGGCGGTCTTGGATTCAGGAGTGGGCTGCGCTTCGGGCCGCACCGTACGGTTTTCTAAAACCTGGTTCATATGGGCCATGTAGGTGGCTACTTTTTTGACATCCATTGCTCCATCCTTCACGGGGTTAAGGGCAAAGAGTTTACGGAGGTGAGCGGGCCTATTCTGACATGGGGGAAATGTCGAAAGGCCCTTCATAGGCTTGTTTTTTCAGGACCTGGCTGGTCACGCGATCACGAATCAGGCGCCGCCTTGCTTCTTCCGAGATGGTGACCTTTTCCTCGGCAGGCCTTTCAGTCTTTTCCCCACCGGCAAAGGTAGCAGCCAGTCGAGACTTCTGCAACTGACGGGTATAAGTTCGAAGCACGCTCTGCACGTGATAGTCGGTGACCTTCATGACCTGCTTCCTCCTTCGTTTTTCTATATCGGAAGGTTTTGCCCAAAGCTTGAGAAAAAATTGCCGCCGGCCATCGCCATGGGTGGCAAGACACCCACAGTAGGTATTAAGATTTTCGGAACATGGCATGGTCTATGCTCTTGTGGTGGTTGATTGCACAGGGATGGGTCAGGCCCATCAACACTCCCAGGAGGTTGGTTCAAAGCCATGACGTCCGCGATGACACAGCCCAGGGCCACGACTTATTGTCCCAAGTGCGCTCACTTTGCCATGACGTGGGATCCTCGCACCCCCTACGCCTGTCGCGCCTGGGGTATTCGAACGCGGGAACATCCAAGTTTGGCCGTGTGTGCGTCATCGGGATACCCCTGTCAGCTTTTTCGAGAAAAATCAAGGACCGGCGCCCTTTCTTAAGGGGCGAATTAAATCTTTACCACGCGATGATGGAGTCGACCATGCCCGCTATGACTGGTTCTGAAGGCAACGGATCAGCCCCGCAACGCATCGAAGCCTTGCGGGAACAGGTTCAGCGCATTCGAAGCCAGAAAAACGATCTCATGAAGGAGATCGTCGATCTTCAGCATCAAAACCAGCACATGTCGGAGATGTTCAAACGCTCTCTGCTCCTTTTCATATCCATGCTCAAGCCACTAGTGGACATCAAGACCGCGGAAGCTCTTGATACGCTCAAGGAACGACTCGTCTCCAACCCAGACTGGAACTCCCTTGAGCGCGACATTCAACAGATCAAGACACGGTCGCTGCGCGAAGCGTGCGAAGCCGTTCATTCAGGGGATGGCGGAGGATCTCATACCCCGGTGATCAACGCCACGCCCACGACACCTCCTCTGCCGGACTTTCTCACGGCGCACCGCTTGGTCTTGGACTCCCTGCGCGGCGATTTTGGGGATGCTTATCGGAAAAAGTGGGAAACCGTCTCCGGTTTCTTGGACGGATGTCAATCCTTTACGGATCTACTTGCGGGAAGCCGTCAATTGGCGGATCTTGCGCGACATTTTCACGAATCCTTCATGGTGGAAAGGTCGCGCGTCGCCAGGTTCTTTTCCGAAATCGGACAAGATCTGGTTGAAATGGAAACCATGCTGCACGTCACGGTGCGCCACAGCCGGGAAGCCAGAGAAGCCAACGAGGCGTTCACCACCACTCTGGACGGGCAGATGCAGGAAATGCGGGATTCGGTCACCTTAACGCGAACACTGGAAGAACTCAAAAGCGTCGTGGAATTGAAGCTGGCAACCATTAAGAAGTTTCTCAAGGAAAAGCGAGAACAAGACGAAGCGCTGCACCGGGAAGCAGGGCAAAATACGGAGGCCATGCAACAGGCTCTCAAGAAAATGAAACACGAAGTCTCCACGATGCAGGAACGAACTCGCATGCTGGAACAGCAAGTCCTTCGGGATCCTTTGACGGGCATTCACAACCGCAGGGCTTTCGACACACGCTTTGAAGAAGAGTTCCACCGGTTTCAGCGCTACGGGCAGGTCTTTTCTCTGTTGGTGATCGATGTGGATCGTTTCAAGCACGTCAACGATGTCTATGGGCACACCACCGGAGACCAATGCCTCAAGGAGATCACGAGGCGGATGGCCGGGACTTTGAGAAAATCGGACTTTCTTGCTCGTTACGGTGGCGAAGAATTTGTTGTACTTCTCCCGGGAATTCCCAAGGAAAGGGCGTTGAATGTTGCAGAAAAACTGAGGAGCTGCGTGGAAAAAACTCGGTTTCTTTACCAAGGAAAGCGGATTCCTCTGACCATCAGCGTCGGAGTGGCCCAAACGCAGCCAAACGATGACGCACCCCAACGCCTCTTTGAACGCGCCGATGCGGCCCTGTACGCCGCAAAAAAGCAAGGGCGAAACCGGGTGGTCATGACCGACGGCACTTCCGACGGACAGGCTCCCTGAGATCAAGGCCCCTGGACCTAGCAAATGCGGGCTTCGCCCATGGCAACCACGGGGCGTCTTACGGGCGCGCCGCCCGGCGTTCAAGCGGCCCTGACAGACTCCGTGAACGGTAACATAACCCGCAGGAGCGAGCCGCATAGGGTGGTTACTTTATCGCACCTTGCGGCGCTCCTATCGGTGAAAACAAATGGGTACGCCACATAATCTTGCGAAACGGCGCACGATGCGCCTTGCGTGGCGCTCCTACACGTGAAACAAATCGGCACAAACAACGTTTCAGAGGAGCACTTACGCTGCGGAACTCCATCGTGTGCTGAAGCACTTTTGCAAGCGTAGAACCCCTCGGCGCCCAACGCCGCTTGAGGAAGCGGCCCATGAGCCGAGGCCTCTAGAAGCCAAATTCGGCGAGAAGGGCGTCCACGTCGCTTTGGGAGTGGAGCGCATCTTCCAATTTTTCGTGTGCGGGGCCGTAGAGTTCTTCTTTGCCCTTTTGTGTTTTGTCCACCTTCACGCCAAACTTGGTTATGAGCTGCACCAGTTTGGCTTCCAAGTCCTCCAAAAGGGCTATGATCTTCATGATGATTTGGCCCGTTAGATCCTGGTAGTCTTGGGCGGTTAAGATGCGGATCAAGTCCTCATGGCTTTTTTGCGTGGACTGCAACAGTTCACGCACCAGGTTCACCGCCTCATTCAATTTCTTTTGAGCATTTTCGCCGAGGGGCTGGAGCCCTGTGAGCATCTCTTGGATGGTTTTCAGCCGCCCTTGATCCTGTTCGTTTCTTTTTTGCAAGGATTCCACGTGGTCCAGGGTCGTGTTGGCCGCCGATTCCGTAAGCTTGATGATGTGTTCCAGCCGATTGCCAGAATCGGGAATCTTTTCTTCCACCATTTCTCGAAGGGACGGATCCATGGTGCGCACAAAGTCCCGAAGCGAATTGTGAAGCGCTCGTGCGATGCCCCCGATTTCCTTATACAGACCGGGATGGCGGTTTTCGGAAAGGGTAATCAATATTTGTTCCGCCATCTCAATATCCCCCTCGGTCAGAGCCTGCATGAAGTCCTTAATGCTTTCGAGGAGGGTCCCAACGGCTTCATTATGCTCGGGTACCTTAAGGCGCAGGTCCTCCAGGCTGTCTGTCGGATTGAGCATCCTCTGGATCCGGTGCAAGACTTCGGGCGTCAGGGTCAACTGGATATGGGCCACAGGCACCGATCCCCCGCTGGATTCCAGGGTGATGGATCCCTGTAAGCGTTGGCAGAAGTCTTCGATGGCACCGAGACCCGGATCCATCTGCTGTGAATCCTGGGCCGTTTCACAAGAGGGGACTCCCACCAACTTGTCGATGATGGCCGCCTCGTCGAGTTCCGCCTCGCCGCCTTCTTCCACGTCTTCGCAAGTGGCGTCCGTAGCCGTCTCAGAGGCCTTGGCGTTTTCCAGGATGGAAACCACCTCTGCAGGATCGATGTCCACGGCTTCGGCGCGGTAAGCGTGGCGCACCTGTTCCCTCAAGGCGTTCAGGGCAAACTGAAACACCGCCGCCGCTTCCTCGGTGGCTTCGCCGTTGCCGCACAGCCTTGCTTCCAGATGTGTTTCCAAGACCTCACCGGCTTTGGCCAGCCCTTCCATACCCAACATGGCCGCCGTGCTGCTGAGAGTCTTCAAGGCCTCAGCACAGCGGTTCCATGGAGGAGTGGGCTCTGTAGTTTCTGTGATGATGCTGACCGCATCTTCCATGAGCTGCAGCAGATCACGCCACTCTTCTTTGCCGATCATCATATCCATGCTGTCCACCTTCTTCGTAACCGCTGACAATGCCCTTCACATCCAAGATCAAGGCCACTTTACCATCTCCAAGAATGGCCCCGCCGGAAAGCCCTCGCACATGCCGCAGTCCCGCCCCGAGACTTTTGATGACCACCTCTTGACGTCCGATGATCTCATCCGCCAACAGGCAATATGACTTCTGGTCTTCACTGACCACAAGAATCAAGCCCTCCCAGGGGTTGCGAAACCTCGGCTCCACGCCCAGCATGTCGTGAAGCCGAATGAGTGGCATGAGCTGATGGCGCACCTTGATCATTTCCCCGGATCCGTGCACGGTCATGTAGGATTCTCGAGACGGCCTCAGGGATTCCCGCAAGGCGACCGTGGGAACCACATAACGCTCCGGTCCTACGCTAATCACCATGCCGTCGATGATGGCCATGGTAAGAGGCAGTTTCAGTTCAAAGCGGGTACCCTGACCCTGCACACTGCTTACTTCCAGTTTGCCCCGCAGGTCTTCGACGCTGCGGCGCACCACATCCATGCCCACGCCTCGGCCGGACACATCCGTAATTTCGTCTTTGGTGGAAAAACCCGGATGAAAGATCAGCTCAAACAGGGCCCGTTCTTCCAAGTTGTCGTCCGGTCCAATGAGGCCGCGTTCCACGGCTTTGGCGCGGATCTTGGCTGCGTTCAACCCTCGGCCGTCATCGCGCAGTTCAATGATAATATTGCCGCCCTTTTGCTCGGCACTGAGGTAAATGGTACCACAGGGGTCCTTGCCCATGGCCTTTCGTTCTTCCGGCGTTTCCAGACCGTGGTCGATGGCGTTGCGGATCATGTGAACCAGCGGTTCATAGATCTCTTCCACCATGTTGCGATCTATTTCCGTGTCTTCCCCGTGCATTTCCAAGCGCACATCCTTTCCGGACTTTTTGGACAGATCCCGCACCAGGCGAATGAGCTTTTGAAAGGTGCTTTTGATGGGCACCATGCGCAGGGACATGGAAATGCGCTGCAGTTCCGCCGTGATACGCCTCAGTTGCACGGAATCCTTCTGAAACTTCTGGTCCTTGATGGACTGCACCTCCGGGTTTTGCAGCACCATGGATTGGGCGATAACCAATTCGCCCACCATGTCCACCAAGTTATCCAGTTTGGCCGTGTCCACGCGAACCGAAGCGGTGCTCTCTTTGAAATGGCGCTGTTCTCGAAGGGCCGTGGCCACCTCCTGAGGGCTCAGGTTTCCTTCGTCCACGAGCACCTCGCCGATTTTCATGCCCCTTTCCTTGGCCGCTTCCGCAGCCTTTTCGACCTCCACAGGTTCCACAAGGCCTTTTTGGACGAGAATCTCCCCCACTTTGGGAGGTTCCGCAGACCTTTGGCTCCCCACGGGCTGCTGCGGATCGAAGTTTCTCAGGCTCTTGAGAAAGCTCGCCACAAGTTCGGAAGACAGCGACGCTTCGCTGTCCCCCAGAGCTGCTTCCAGTTCCTTGAGCAGCACCTTAAGTATGTCCACGGCACGCAACACCACATCGATGACCGCGTCGGTCACCTCGATGGCCCCCGAGCGCGCCTCATCCAAAATATTTTCCACTTCGTGGCTCAATTGATGGATGGCCTGCAGATTGAGAAAACCGGCCACGCCTTTGATACTGTGAAAGGGGCGAAACACGGCGTTAATGGCTTCTTTGTCGGAAGGGTCCGCCTCCAAGGACATGATGTTGAGCTCGATGGAAGCGAGATGTTCCTTCGCTTCTTCAATAAAATCCTTGATAAGCTCCGCGTCCTCCAGTGGAACGTGTTCCTTTGGCGGTGTGTGTTCGCCAACCTCGTCGGAATCATTCTCGAGGGCCGCGGTGCCTAGCGAGGCGTCGGCTGGAGGTTCTTCCGCCGCCGTGTTGTTTTCGGTGGAAAAGTCCGGACCATTGCCTGTAAAATTCTTCAGAGCGGCCTGAATCTTGTGCCAATCCGACTCGGGGTCCGCCGATTCCTCGAGGATGATGCCTCGAAAGAGCCGTTTGACCATCTCAAGGTCGTGTTTCCAGACCTGTGGCGTGTCCTCATGGTTCTCAATGGTTTCAATCACATTGAGACATTCTCCAATGCCCATCAAGTCATCCGGTCCCGCCACGACGCCGTCCGCAAGGCGCCGCACCAAGGTCTTTAGGGTTTCCGAAGACGCACTTTCCACGGTCATCGTCGGCACCTCGGTTAGTTTTGAGGAAGAATTTTTGCCAGTTTTTCCGCCATGACGGCTGCCGTGAACGGTTTGACGATGTAGTTGCTCACTTTAGCCTTCACGGCTTCCACCACGTTTTCCTTCTGCGCTTCCGCCGTGACCATGAGAAAGGGTAGGTCTTTGGTCTTTTCATTCGCTCGAACCCACTTGAGCAGTTCAAGGCCGTTCATCTTAGGCATGTTCCAGTCGGAGACGATGAGATCGATCTCTTGGGATTCGAGAATCTTGACCGCTGCCGCACCGTTTTCTGCCTCAACAATGTCTTTAAAATCCAGCTCCCGAAGAATATTTTTGACGATGCGACGCATGGTGGCGAAGTCATCCACAACCAAAACTTTCATATCCTTGTAAGCCACGACCAAACTCCTTTATTCCGTCCATGAACATTTGCGCGTTTCCGAGGCACGGCCCAGGGCACACGCTTTCAAGGGTTCATACTGGCCCGCCGCTCGCGCCGCGGCTCCACATGGCCCTCTGCGTCAGATTTCTAAGAAGCCGCGCTCTGAGCCAATGCCCCTCTGTCTTCCAAAGCCTTAAAGATGGCCACGGGGATGGCGTCCAGAGGCACCACCGTTTCCGCGGCCCCCAGTCGAATGGCTTCCTTGGGCATGCCGAACACCACGCAGCTCGATTCGTCCTGAGCGATGGTTCGGGCACCGCTTTGGCGCATTTGCAAAAGGCCTTTGGCGCCGTCACGCCCCATGCCCGTCATGATGACGCCCACGGCATTGGCCCCGGCATAACGGGCCACAGAATGGAAAAGCACATCCACTGACGGCCTCTGATGACAGACCATAGGGCCGTCTTTCACTTCCACATAATAGCGCGCCCCGCTTCTTTTGAGCACCATGTGTTCATTGCCCGGGGCAATAAGCGCCAAGCCGGGGCGGACTGAATCCCCGTTCTGCGCTTCCTTGACTTGAATAGCACAACACCCATCAAGACGCTTGGCAAAAGCCGTGGTGAACTTGGGCGGCATGTGCTGCACAATGACGATGCCAGGGCTGTTGGGTGGCATTTCCATGAGCACGGCTTTCAAGGCTTCCGTGCCGCCCGTGGATGCGCCCATGGCGATGACCTTATGCGTGGTCTGGGAGAGCGCCACGGCACCGGGGCGAACCCGACGTGTCTCTTCATCCCGACGTTCCTGCCGGCGCCTGGCCACATAGCTTCGAGCCCTGGCCGCCGCCCGAATTTTCTCCACAAGCTGCACGCTCATGTCCCCGACCGAATAGGACCCTCCGGGCTTGGCCAAGACCTCCACCGCTCCACTTTCCAAAGCTTCCAGGGCCATTTCGCTGTTCTTGGGGGTCAGGGAACTGACAATGATGGTCGGCGTCGGATGGTATTTCATCAGTTTTCGTAAAAAGGTTAGGCCGTCCATGCGCGGCATTTCCACATCCAAGGTGATGACATCGGGACTGAGCCGCGCAATCTTATCCCGGGCCACGTAGGGGTCCGGGGCGGTGCCCACCACGTGGATGTCTGCATACTTGCTCAGTTCCTGCGTAAAAATCTTTCGAACAATGGCCGAGTCGTCAACGATCAGAACGCGTATCGGTTCCATAAAGTCCCTCATCCTTGTCTGCAGGAAGCTTGGCCCACAAAGGATCCCTCAAAAACCATGGTCAGAGCACTGCTGGGATGGGACGCTTTGCCCTGTTTTTTTTGGGCCGAGGGAAGGCCTAACCGCCAGTTCTCCGGACCAAGAAGCACCACACAGCTACCAGCCACCATGTTGGCCAATTCCTGCATGGCATCGCGCACCTCGTCATCGTTCAGGTTTTCGGAATCCACGCCCAGCATGTTGGCCGCCAGTTCCCGAGCAAACCCGTCCACAAAGCTCAGGGTCAGGCTCGTAGGAGGCCCTTGCGCCACGGGGCTCATTTCAATGGACACCTCCCAACCTTCAAAAACCTCTTCGGAAGGTTCACCCTGAAAACCCACGTCCGTAAAGTACATGGTTTCTAAGACTTCAGAAATCGCAGCCTTCATCACTTTCCGCCAGTTCCCATCCATCGTGCACCCCTAAAAGTTGGATCACCAAGGCTCGAAACTCTTCTGGCTGAAAGGGCTTGGAAAGGTAAGCCCGAGCCCCCAAAGCCATGGCCTCATTAAGCCGCTTCTCATTGCGCTCCGTTGTCACCAACACCACCGGAACATCCTGTAGATCTGCTAGGGTTCCTAGATGGCGCAGAAACTCAATGCCATCCATCACCGGCATGTGAATGTCGCTCAAAATGAGATCCACCCAATGGTCTTGTAACTGGTCCAATGCTTCCTGACCATTGCTGGCCTCGATGATTTCCCCGATGTCCAATCCACTGATTTTGAGTACTTTTTTGATCACATGCCGCATGGACTTGGAATCGTCGACGATCATGACGTTGTAAGCCATTGCCGTCCATCCTTCACCACTTATAGTTCAAATTCTCCGAGCCCCGACACTTTGAGAAGCACTCGGCCTGTACCCATTTCCAAACGCACGGTTCGATTCACGTTGCCCCCCACATGCTCGGCGGCAATCAGCACATTGTTCTTCCAAAAGATCTTGCGAAGCATCATGTAGTTGCGTTTTCCGATGTTAAAAACGCCGTCTTCATCCAAAATCTGAGCTCCCCCTACCACCTTAACAATCAAACTTCTCTTGGTGGCACCGTACTTGTAAGTTTCCTTGAAAAGCATGGGAACACCCGTATCCGCAAACATGGCCGGTTTGGACTTCGCCTTGACGGGATCGGTGCTGGATTCGGGAAGCATGTAGTGAAGCATGCCGCCCACACCCACTTTGGGGTCATAGAGGACCACCGCAATGCACGATCCCAAGGAATAGGTGATGATCACATCGTTTGGATCACGACTTACGGCCATATCTGCTACACCGACAATCACACGGTTCATGGGCTCTCTCTCAGCGTTCGCACGTTGTAACGTCACAACCCTTTAGATCTTTTTGTACACAGCAGGTTTGATGTACTTTAAAGGGTGACGCAAACCCGTTAAACTTTCTGAATGTCCAACAAAAAAATATCCCCCCTCGTGCAAATAAGCCGACATCTTTTGGATAAGACTCTCCTGGGTTTTTTTATCGAAATAAATCATCACATTGCGGCAAAAGATCACATCAAAGGGCCCGGAAAAGGGAAAGGGATCCATAAGGTTAAGCCGTCGAAAGGCAATGATCTCTTTCAACTCGTTGCACACCCGATAGCTCTTTGGCGAAGCCCCGTCCCGGATGGGTTCAAAGAAACGCTGTCGCAAGGCCGCCGGCACATTGGCCAACTTGGTTTTTTCATATATGCCCGCCAT
Source organism: Desulfosoma caldarium (assembly GCF_003751385.1). NCBI lineage: Bacteria > Pseudomonadati > Thermodesulfobacteriota > Syntrophobacteria > Syntrophobacterales > Syntrophobacteraceae > Desulfosoma > Desulfosoma caldarium. The sequence goes on from NZ_RJVA01000010.1 coordinate 492,019, forward strand.
CGCGGTCTGCAAGACACGGGTGGAAATGTCGGTGGCCAAAAGCCGAAAATCCCATCGTGATCCCCCCCCCAGGAAGGCTAGCACGGTCATGGCGATGCTGTACGGCTCCTCGCCCGTCGAACACCCGGCGCTCCAGATCCGAATCCGAAAAGTGCCGTTTTTTCGGTTTCTTTCCACAATTTCCGGCAGAGCTATCTTTTCGAGAAATTCAAAGTGCTTGGGTTCTCGAAAAAAGTAGGTGAGGTTGGTGGACACGGCGTCAAAGAATTTGACGTATTCGTCACGGCCCGCTTCCGAGAGAATAAAATCCAGATATTGCCGCGGTGTGGCAATGCCCGTGGCGCGCAGCCTCTTAGCCAGTCGAGCCTCCAAGAGTGACTTCTTCCCGTCGTGCAGATGAATTCCTGCTTCCTGGTACACCAAGGTGCTGAATTTCTGGAAAAGGCTTTGAGTGAGTCGTTGCATCAGCCAGTCCTCACTTCACGATGGTCCTGTTGTGTGGCAGAATTTAAGTTTCGAAAAGCTGTTCGCGAAACACGAGTCGTGGCTTCGGAAGCTTTTTCGAATGTGCCTGCTTACCGTCCTTCAACCATCATCCGCCATACTTAAGCATCGAGGACCCAACATGTTCGCAACGTCGGTGGGTTTCCGCGAGCACGGCGTCAAGGCTTACAAGCTTCGCGGACACCCTCACGGCACTTTGTCGAAGTGCCCCTTCTCTTACTCTTAGACTCCATGAAGTCATCCCCTCGAGCAAAAACAGCGCTCTCGCGGTTTGCATCTTGAGGGAAGGTTGGGGGTCGTCCCTTTGAAAACATGGACCCGAAAATCGCCCTTGTCGGCCGAAGCGTTCTTCCAGCCCGTTATGGCCCAGGCTGCACAACACCTCGCCTTGGCGCCGGCGACCCTCACCCTAACGTTCCATCGCCCCTGTGCGCCGCTGCGACTCAACGACTCCGTCCATGACACGGCACGGCCGCGCTCTATCGCAATTCGAAAGCGCCGTGATCGTCTCGGCGTTGCCGTCATTGCATTGATCGGAATTTTGAGAGATCGACTTAAGGAAAAAATTCGAAAAAATGATCTATCGCTGGGGACGACTCGGGTGTTGATCGGTCTGTGAAGGCAAGGCAGGGGAGAAGCCCGGCATGGGCCACGGCCGTTCCACTTCGATGGTCAAACGGCGAAGCATTTCCCATGAGGCAGCCTCTTTGCGTTCTTCCACAACGCGCTGATCCAAGGCGCCAGGCCCTCCGTGGGGCTCCGTACGAAGGATCACCTCATCGTCCGTCTCCACCTTTTCGGCAAAAGACGCGGTGGGATTCAGTACCCCATGGACAGACACGCCATGGTGCCACACCCACAGGGCCTGCCCCAAGACGACAGCACTCCATACCCATCGGGGAACCCTCACACGTAATCCCCCCGGTGCCACTTGATCGATTCCACATACGCCAGCACGCGGGCTTCCTGAGCCATTTGGCGCACTGGATGATCATCTTGCAGCGTTTCCGTGCACTGCAAAATCTCTTCGGCCGCTTGACCCAGATTGGTCAGCATTTGACCCATGGCCCGAAGATCTCTGGAACCCCCCAAGCCATTGGAACACATGGCGGCAAGTCGCTCCAGGGCTTCCCCCATGGCCTGCATTGCAGGCGACGCCGTCCAGGCGTCAATGGTGGGGGCTTCCGTCACGGCAATGCCGTCACCTTTTGAAGGGCCCGCTGCCGCAACCGCTGAGCTTTGCGCGAACCCGTTCACCTCTTGATGAAGCAGATCGCCAAAGGATGCGGCAACGGTCTTACCTCCCGGTCTCTTTTGCGCCTCCCAAAGGACGCCTTCCAGTCGAGGATCGCTTTCAACTTTCATGGACGATCACCTCACAGGATTATGTCTACTTTTAACCTCGTAAGGAGCAAGTCGCGTGCCAAGGAAAAGGGCGTTGCTTGAAACGCCTCGACAGAAGACATTGTCCACGACGGTGCGCCGTCGAGAACGCACAGTGATTGAAAGAAACGGCCTCCGCTCACCCCCATGCACCTTGACTCACGCTCACAAAAATAGCCAATGGGATGGGCTCTGAAAGTTTTTCCGGTATGATATGAAAAAAATTCCCTATCTGGGAAGGAAAACTTGGGCCATCGTGCCACCTGTTTCGCGGGGCATCAGAGACACCGTGGCACCGTAGGGCCGAAGAAGCCTGGAAGCTAGGGTTAGGCCGAGGCCGAGGTGTGAAAAGATTTTATCCGCTTTGCGCACCTCGTCGGGCCATCCCGTCACAAAGGGCTCAAACAGTTCTTCCGGGCCTCGATCTTGAGGCAGCCCGCAGCCGGTGTCCTCGAAGCGGATCACCACGTGGTGTTCGGTCACCTCGGTCGATAAGATCAAAATCTTTTCCGTGGATGCTCTCATGGACAGCAGGGCGTTTTCCATAAGATGTTCCAAGGCCGGCACCAAATGCCTGCCTCGAATGCGCAGCAACGGGACCTTGGGTGCAGGCCGCATCTCCATCGTCACGTGGTGTTTGCAAAAAAGATCCGCCCGATAAATGCACTGCAGCTTTTCCAGAATGAGATTCACTTCCACTTCCGATTCATTGACTTCGATCTCGTGAATGACCATGAAATCCTTAAGCATTTCAGAAAAAAGGCGCACCTGGTCAAGGGTCCTCTGGATTCTTCCTTTTTGCGCATCGCACAAGGGCCGAAGAGCTTCCGCAAGGGGACCGGTGTGAACCAACAGGTGTGAGTCGATTTTGGCGTGATGGCGGTCCATGAGTTCCAACAGCATGGAAATGTTTTGCAGCGGACCGTTAATATTGTGAATCAAGCCGCGCAGCAGACGTCCCATGTGCGCCGGGCGGTCCAGTTCGGCCAACGCATCCACAGGACATTCGGTTCCAGCAGCAGTTTTGAGCGGCCCCATGTGCTATTCCTTGATGACCCCGTCTTTGTGGCACGGATCGGCATGGAGGGGGCCCGTATCCTTCACCCTATCCTTGGACGCCGCTTCCGAACCCCGATGTTCCTTTTCTTTTCTTTGCATGTGAAACACCAGGCGAATAATGGCCTGGCGGTCCACTTCATCGATTTCCACAAACCGAACGCCCACATGGTTGGCCTTCAGATTCGATTTTTCCGAAGAAGGCTCCACCCAACAGATTTTACCCACGGCGTAAATGGGACGAGGGTCGCCCACTTGAGGCATCAGGCACAGTTCCAGGTGGGCTCCCACGGGATGAAGGCTGAGCGTGGCAAAGGAGAGACCACCGCCACTGATGTCCACCACTTGGCCTTGATAGGCGTAGGCAGGCTTGCGGGCACCCTGGCGTTCCAAATAGCCGAGAATTCGGTCCACCTTGGATTCCAGCTTGCCCAACGATTCCAGAATGGCGGAAACGACGGGATCATCCACAATCCCCTCCCTATCTATGGCAGGCTCTTTGTGCTCGCCAAATCCAAGAAAGAAGGGAGGGCTCGAGCCCGGCGGCAGCTCGTTATACAACACGGTCAACTCAGGAATGCGTACCCGCAAGTACTCTCTGTTGTTCATGGCGTCCCCGCGAAACCTTTTTGGCAAAGCTGGAAAGAAAGGCATCCACCACGTTGGGATCAAACTGTTTGTTGCGATTGTTGACCAATTCGGCCACGGCTTTTTCTACGGGCAACGAATCTCGGTAAGCTCGCTTGGACGTCATGGCGTCAAAGGCATCCGCCACCGCCACAATCCGTGCCAGCAAAGGGATATTTTCGCCCGCCAGCCCGTCCGGGTACCCCAACCCGTCCCATCGCTCATGATGGTGGCGAATGATCGCCCTTTCTTCGGCGCCCAGCCCAAGATCCTTGATGATACTTTCTCCTATCACCGGATGCCTCTTGACCACCTCGTACTCCTCCCGCGTCAGAGCCCCCGGTTTGTTCAAGATCTCATCCGGCATGCCGATCTTGCCGATATCATGCAAGTATCCGACAGTATTAAGTATTTCAATGTACGTTTCGCCAACGCACATTTCTCGAGCCAGTTCCACCGCGATCTGCGTGACCCGCTCCGAATGCTTGCCCGTGTAAGGATCCTTGGCTTCCAAAGCGTTCACCAAAGATCGTAGAATGCCGTAAAAGTTGCTGATGAGGCTCTCATAGAGAGCCATATTTTCCACGGCAAGAGCTGCCTTTTTGACAAGGAAATCCAACAAGGCTTCCTCGTCACGGCCCGTAGACTTTTCCGGGCCTTCATGTAAGAGGACCAAGAATCCAAACAGTTCCCCTCGAATCCAAAGAGGCCAGAGGCTGCAGGATGCGTTGAGAATACCGGCCATGGAAAAGGACACGGACGATTCGGAAAAAGGCTTCGACAAGGCCCCAACACGGTTCGTCTCGTGCTTTGAACCGTTGGAACTTCCGTTCTGCGAAAGTGCCGAAAAAGCGCTGACGATGGACCTGAGCGCAGCACGAACGGGGCGCTTTTCCTGCGCCAAGAGGTGACGCAGCGTCATGTCGGAGACGGGAAGAATCTTTGGCAGATGCCCGTTGGAAAGGCCTTTGTGGGCCATGAGGACAATGCGTTGGTGATCGGGCAGGTAGATAAAAAAACCCACTCTTTTTCCAGGTACCACCGAAGCTGCCAGATCGGCGATGGCCGTGTACAGGTCGTCACTGGACCGCGTCTCATCGATCGCTCGAGAAATGTGAAACAGCTTGTCATTGAATCGTATTTTCTTTTGCAGTTCCTTGTTGACCACCTTCAGCTGTTCCTGGGCCTGGCACTCTAGTTTCAAGCTCACATTTTCAAGCAGAAGGGCTCTTTCCTTGACGACGCGTTCCATGGCCAGGGCCAAATCCTGAAGCGTAAACGGTTTGGTCAGAAAGTCCGATGCGCCAAGCCGCATGGCCCCAATGGTGGCGTCCATGGTCGGATAACCACTCATCATAATCACGGGAAGCGTTCGATCCCTTTCCTTTAAGCGCCCAAGAACATTGACGCCGTCCATGTCGGGGAGTTTGAGATCGATAAAAGCACAGTCGAACTTTTGGTGCTCAAAAGCCCGCAGAGCCTCCGAGGCTCGAGAACACACCAGCACCTTCTCGTGGCCCAACTGCAGCAAATAATCCCGCAGGATTTCGCCCAAAAGCTGGTCGTCTTCCACGATCAGAATATTCATCGAATTTCATCCACTTGGCGAAGAATATGCCTCTTGAGTCGCTCGAACTCGGCGTCATCCACAATGCGTTCTCGGCGCAATTCCTTGAGGCGCTCCAGGTCCGTAAGGACTTGGGCCATGGGATCCTTTGGTCCTTCGAGGGCATTGAGGGGCAGAGGTTGTCCGGAAACCAGGAGCATGGAAGATCGCCCCGTGAAGCCGCTGGATGCCGCGCCCTCGGCCGCATCGTCGCCGTTTTCCTCGTTCCGCCCTGCCTTTCGCGCCTCATTTTCCAAGGCCTGCAGACGCAGGTAGGCCTTTTCCAATTCCTGCAAAAGTGCCAGGCGCTCCCGAAGCATTCTCACCCTATCGATGGCGTTTCGCGTGGAAACCGCCACTTCGTCAATGCGAAAGGGTTTTTGAATGTAGTCATAAGCTCCGCTGCGAATGGCTTCTACGGCCGATTCCAAGCTGCCATACCCGGTAATGATCAGGGCCAGAATGTCGGGATAAAGCTGGCGAGCTCGTTTGAGGAGCGTCAATCCGTCGATGCCAGGCATGTTGAGGTCCGTGATGAGAATGTCGAAGCGGGAGCGTTCCAGCAGCGCTACCGCCTCTTCGCCACTGGCCGCCAAAGAAAGTTCCGTGTCCTCTTCAGCAATGGCGTCTCTGAGTACGTCACGGTACACTTCATCGTCATCGACAATCAAAATTTTGACTGGCCGTTTTTCCACGTCTCATCCTCAATGCCAACTCATTCACCCCATCGCCGTCCCACACTGGGGCCCTCACACCTTGCCGTTTAGCAAGACCCCTGTCAACTCCTCCAGCTTTTCCCTCAACCTGAGCATCTCCTCGGGGGGGATCTGCCGAATGATCTCCCCGGTGTCCTTGTCCAGAACGCGCACCACCAAGTCCCCCGTCTTATCACGGATTTCAAAACTTAACCGAATGCTGTGCTGGAGCAAATACTGCTGCACATCCTCGACCACATTCTGAACATCTTTTAAGTTAACAAGATTCATGCCGGAATTGGAAGCCTCCTCGTCCGGGCGCCGCATGGCGGACTGAGACGTTTCTTTGGAAGCTTCCACCGGGGCAATAATCGTCTGCGGCTTCCACTGCGGGTCCTCTCGAACCCACATGTCCGCCGACACCGCCGTCAATTGATTCACTTTGACGTCCATCTCTTTACCCTCCTGGCTCATTTGAGGCATCCCGCCCCGCTCTTCCATCCATGTTAGCGCCCTTAAGAAAGGACGCTAGCTGCCATGCCATGTGCCGAGCCACCTGACGGTGGTCCGCCGCCCCTGGGCCGGAGACCACGTGCCACAACAATTCCACATCGGTCGATGGAAAAGATCGACCCGTCTGCACCACTTCCCACAGGGTCACGAGTTTGTGAGCGTCCACAAGACGAACGGTGATGACCAGCACCGTGGGAAGCGCCCCCGACCCCACGTGGATTTGCTCGACGGTTCCTGTGAGCACCAATCCGCAGGCGTCCGGCATCTCCTTCAGGCCAAAGCTCGCTTCCATGCCGGGTTCTTGGGGTTCCATGATCAGAGGCGACGAAAACACGCCCTCTCGGGCCAGTACTTGCCGGTACGCGGAGGCCAGCGGCATGCCCACGCTTTCCATTCCCGCAGGGCTCTGAAACGGAAGGATGCACAGGCGCCTGTGCGCGTAAGGATCATAGGGCCGCCAGGAAATGACATCCAAAGGGGCTAGCTGGACCGGACTGGACCTTTGAAAGTCAGGTCCCGTCGCGCATCCGGCAGCGCACGCAACGAACACCAGCCCCACAAGGCTCCATGAGGCTTTCCAACGAAGACCGAAAAAGACAAAAAGCTTCATGGCACCGGTCCTTGTCGCAGGCACACCGGCAGGTGCACCGCGCATCCTCCCATTTGCGTATTGACGATTCCAATGGTTTAATCGGAAGAAAAGGGGCAACACATGAGGAATTTCTGCAGGGGAAGACCTTGAAAGCGGTCACAGGAACCATGGCTCATGAAGCAAAACGCGCCATGATCTCCAAAAGCTTCTGATAACTCAACGGCTTGGAACACACAAAGTCCACACCACGATCCTTCAAATCCTCGTCTTCATACTGCGATCCCCAACCGCTCACCAAAATGACCGGAACCTTCGGTTGATGCTTCTTAGCACAAGCTGCAACCTCCCAGCCGTTGACATCGGGCATGCCAAGGTCCGTAAGCACCAGATCAAAGGGTTGCGCCACCAACATTTCAAGGGCCCTGCGCGGATCGTGCAGCGCTGTGACAGTATGGCCCATGAGCCGAAGCATATCCCCCAGGAGTTCCAAAACCTCACGATCGTCATCCACCACGAGCAACCGCTTTCTCATGGATTGAACCGGACCGGCCTTTGGGATCGCTGGCCGACAGGCCTGGGTTCGAGCCGCCGGTAATCTAAGAGTAACGGTCGTGCCCTTGCCGGGAGCGCTTCGCACGCCCAGGTGCCCTGACCAGCGTTGGATCAAACCTGCGCACACACTGAGCCCCAAACCCGAGTTGCACGCACCTTTGGTGGTGAAAAACGGGTCAAAAATTCTCTTTTGTGTCGGCTCATCCATACCCACTCCGGTATCCGTCACTTCTAGAACAACCTGATCCTCCTCCTCATAGGAGCGAAAGCGCAAAACACCCCCGTGCGGCATGGCATCAATGGCATTGAAGACCAAATTCGTCAGCACTTCACGAAAATCGGCAGCGTTAATGGCCGCGCACGCGTTCGACGACAATTCTTTGACAATTTCCACCCGGCGCCCTTGTTTTTCCAGGGCGTTTTTCCAGCGCGGCCGAGTGAGTTCCAAAACATCGTGAACCGCCTCATGGATCAGTGTCTTTTCTTCACTCTTTGAAACGCCGCTGTCTTTTCCCGTAAAAACCTGAAGGCGCCGCACCACATGGGCGCCGTCGAGCACCGCCTTTTCGATATTCTGAAGGCGGCGCCGAACCTGAGGATCCGCCTTCGAAAGTTCCTTATGCAGCAGTTGCGTGTTGCCGAGAATAGTCATGAGAATGTTGTTAAAATCGTGCGCCACACCACCGGCCATGGTTCCCAGGGACGCCAATTTTTCCGTGCGAAGAAGCTGCTGAGAATACGCCTTTTTTTCGGTAATGTCTTCCATAATCAGAAGAAAGTTCGCGCCGTGTTCCAAGGGCGGATCCAATGATGCCAAGGTCACGCTCACGGAAAAACGCCGCCCTTGCCCGTCGACGGCCGTTGTGTCCGCTTCCCGAGCGCTCCCTGCACTTTGCGCTCTGAAAACAAGCCGCCGCAAGACTTCGCAATCCTCAAACAAGGATTCGGCCTTGGCTTCAGCAGTGCCGCTCAGCCACGAATCTAAAACATCGTTGGCCATCACGAACCGCGCCTGGGCATCCAAGACGCCGAGGCCATAAGGACTCAACCGAAACACCTCGAATAGAACCTTTCGCGCCAGGTCGGAATCCACCGGCAGGGTTCGCGGCATGGATTTTAAAGGCTTCATGTTCCGGGTGCCGCCCCTTGATGGGTCTGCAATGGGTATGTGACCTTGGGGCAGGTCCTTTTGAACGTGAGCCGACGGAGAACCACTGGCTCCAGTCTCTCCCGTGAAAAGCGACGGAACGCGCTGGTCAACCTCAAATTCTCCCATGACCCCTCACGATGCCTTTGGGTTGTTTCGCGCCCAAAATTCCCCCTTTAAACGTATCGTCCAAATGAGGGCCGAGCCTTAAGAAAAAAACCATAAAGCCAGTAGTATTTTTCACCTAACCTGAGCGATTTACGCGCAAAAAAATCCCACCTAATGGGCTAATTACATGGTATAATGAGCTTGTTTTGAAACATCACATACCTCGCAACTGTAACCCAAAAGGTGGGAGGTTCATAATGGGACGTACCACAACCGCGACAAAAAGCAAAGCAAGAATTGAAGGCGTTGAGGTGACCGACGATACGCTCACAGGCCGCGGTGGTTTGAGTCTGTTTGTTCGCTATCTTCGCAACATCAAGATTTTTCGGCAGATCGATACTTTCTTTGGCTCCATGCGTCGCAGCCGCAAGGGGCAGCCCATCACCGAGATTTTCAAGCAGCTGCTGTGTTTTTTTATGGACGGCACGAGCCGGCACCTGGTCTACTTCGATACCCTGACCAAGGACACGGGCTATGCCGCGGTCATCGAGTGTGAGCCAGGTCGCATGCTTTCCTCCCACGCCGTCAAACGGTTCTTCTGCTCTTTTTGGTGGCCGCGCATTTACTTGTTCCGCCACCTTTTGCAGCGGTTGTTCTTGTGGCGTCTTAAGCTGCAAGAGCCCGATCTGATTGTTTTGGGCATTGACACGATGGTCATGGACAACGACGAGGCCCGTGTACGCCATGGGGTCAAGCCCACCTACAAGCGTGTCAGAGGATTTCAGCCGCTGCAGATGACGTGGCAAAACCACGTGATCGATGCGGTCTTTCGTCGCGGAGATGCCCACAGCAACAACGGCAATACGGTGGAGCAGATGGTACGCCATGTGGTGGCCAGGATCCGCAAGCACTATCGAGCCGACGTGGCCATCATTGTTCGCATGGACAGCGGTTTTTTTGACCAGAAGCTCTTCGAGGCTTTTGAAGATTTGAGCATTGGCTACATCTGTGGCGGCAAGCTCTATGGGCCGATCAAGGAATTTGTGGCCCAAAGCCAGAGGAACCAGGCCGCCTGGGGCCTCTACAAGCAAGGGAGCCAGGTCTGGCAATACCTGGAGCTTGGCACAAGGTGCGGTCAGTGGAAGTCGTTTCGTCGAGCGCTGTTTTGCCGTCCGCTGTATCAAGATGCCCAGATGCTGTTGCCTTTTGCCCGGCCCGACACGGTGGTGGTCACCAACCTGGGTATGGGACAGGCCATCGATAAGGTGCTCACCAAGGCTGGACATGGTCAATGGCTTCAAGGGCAAGGGATCATCGCAGCTTACCACGGCCGGGGCAGTGAGGAGCTGGTGCATCGAGCGCTGAAGGATTTCGGCTTCGAACAGCTGCCTTTCAAGCGCTTTGCCCCCAATGCCGCCTTCTACTACACGATGCTGGTGGCCTTTTTTCTCTACGAGAGCTTCAAGCACGACGTCTGCGCACCGGTGGTCGAGCCCGTTTGCTATGCCAACACGCTGCGCCGTAGGGTGATGGACATCGCCGCCAAGATCGTGCGTCACGGCCGCCGTGTGGTGCTGAAAGTGACGGCGGCAACCTTTGAGGCCCTCCATTTCGACAGGCTTTGGCAAAAAAGCGGGGCGCCGCCCAGATATTGCTGGGGGTAAGGGAAGTCCAGCACCGAAGAAATCACCTACAAGTGGAGAGGTGTCTCCAAAATCGCGTAAATTTGACGATATACTAAACATCAGGGCTCTTTCACGAAAAAATTTCACTGTCAGTACCTGAAAGATGGCCATCGGAGTGGCAGAATCGACGCTTCGAAGGTCAAGGAAACGATCGCCGGCTCTTTCTTGCGCCAGAATCGCTCAATTTAGGTTTCATATGCCATCATAAACAGGATCTTACAATGAAAAAATGGTCACAATGTGATGACGCTTTTCATGTGTCTTGTATCGGCACACGTTTTGCCCTACACTTCGCCGTGATCGGTGGGCTTAACGGAAGAGGGCCCCTCTTTGTCTAAGACTTTGAACGCTGATGGGGAGATGACCATGCATTTCAAGACAGCCTGGGCGATTTTTATCACAAGCGTATCCGCGTTTCTCGTCTTTGGATCCCCTGGGCCCGAGGCCTCCTCGGCCGTGTCCTGCCCCGACATCGCCGTGGTTCAAGAAAGGCTCTCTAACGCTTTTCAAGGGCGAAATGTTACGGCTAAAGCCATTGAACCGTCGCCTGTTTCGGGTCTTTGCCAGGTTCATGTGAGGGTGAACGAAAAAAGTCAGATCCTTTACACGGATCCTTCCGGCCGCTATCTCATTTTGGGACAAATCCTTGACGCTCAGGAAAAGAAAAACCTGACGCGAGCCCGTCTGGAGGAATTCAATCGACTGACGGCACAGGACAAAGAGGCCTTAGACGATCTGGTGGCCTTTACACTGGGACCCGCCACAGCGCCCCACACGGTCTATTTCGTCACGGATCCTCAGTGCCCCTATTGCAAGCGAGCCGAAACCACTCTGGAAGCCATGGCCTCGGAAGGTGTACTTCAAGTGCGCTATGTGCTCTATCCCCTGCCTATGCACCCGGGAGCCCGCGAATCCTGCATCGCGCTTGTCTGTGATAAGAAAGGGCATGACGATTTCAAGAAAAACTACAAATCGGACAATCAGTGTCCGGAAGGAACGAACAAGATCGATGCCACCATGAAGTTCATGCAAGCCCATGGCATCAATGGAACGCCCACCTACATTTTTTCCGACGGCACTTTTCGTTCGGGCGTGATGGATCGTTCAGCCCTGGAAAACAAATTGAAAGCCCAATAGACCCTTTGTGTCCTTTTGACAATGAGCCCTCTCCACCACTTCAGACGAGAACGCCTCGCCATCGCCTTCGGGCTTATGACGGTCGTGGCCCTCGGGTTTTGGGTGCGGTTCGCTCCCTACGGCGCCTGGAAACAGCATCCGGAACGGTGTTTCGTGCAGGGGGATCCCCTTCCCACCACCTTTGACGCCCCCTACTACATGCGCCTGGCTCGGGATGTGGTGGAAGGCACCTATGCGCGTCAGGACCTTCAGCGCGCCGTGCCAGACGGGGTGAATCGACCTTGGCCGGCCCCGCTTCTAAGTCTGCTCACGGCAGGCATACATCAGCTCAGCGGGGTTTCCATACCCTGGATCGCTCTGGTGCTCCCGCCGATTCTGGGGGCTCTTTTGGCCCTATGCCTTTACGTACCCGCACGCGCGCTCATGGGCCCTTTGGGTGCCGTGATCGCATGCGCCGCCTTGGTTTTCTCTCCTTTCGTGGTGCACCGCACCAACCTGGGCCGTTTTGATACGGACAGTCTTAACGTGGGACTGCCCTTGCTGGCCATCGGCTGTCTTATGGCCTGGGTCCAGGCACGGCGTCGCGCGCCTCTGTGGTTCGCGGCCGCCGTGGGGTCGGTTGTGCTTCACGCTTGGTGGTGGGATCAGAGTCCTCAAACGCCGTTTCTCCTGGCCGCTATTCCCATGGGCACAGCCCTTGCCATGCGCTTTCGGTCCGGGGATCGTCAATCCTTATGGGTTGCTGTGGCCCTACTTATGGCTTGTGCCGGCGCGGTTTTTCTCCTGAAGGGAGCCACCCCATTTTGGCAGGCGGCTGAGCGGGCCTGGGGACAGCTCACGTACATGCTGGTCAAGCAAGCCCCGGCAGATTTTCCCAACATCGGCCTATCCATAAGTGAGCAGGTGCGACCGACCTTTGAGGAAGTGGGCCGCAGTGTGGCCGGCCATTCAGTGGTTTTGGGCATCGCAGCCATCGGCCTTCTTTGGCTTTTGATTCGTCAGCCAAGAGCTCTTTTCTTTTTTGCCCCCTTCCTCGTTCTGGGCTTCGGTGGCGTTTTCTTTGCGCAGCGCCTTGCCATCTTCACTGCACCTCTGGTTGGCCTTGGCCTGGGCACTCTCGTGGATCGATTGCAGCACCAACTGGGTTCTTTTCGGCTCGCCCGCGTTGCTTTTGCCGGGCCTTTGGTCGTGGGCGCTGTGATGCTCCTTCCGGCCTTTGTCAAGGTAGCGCAGACCGTGCGGTGGCCCTCGGAAAGTGCGCCGGTGGTGCAGGGCATGGTGGAAGCGTCCCGGCGCACCCCGAAAAATGCCGTGCTCTGGGCCTGGTGGGACCACGGCTACCACATTCAGTATTGGGGGCGCCGTGGCACGCTGGCCGACGGTGAAATCCACGGCGGCGACCTGGTGGTGCCTTTGGCCATTCCCCTGGTAAGCTCCGATGATAATTTTGCTGCGGATTTTATGATCTTTTTCAGCACTCGAGGCTTAGCAGGCATGCATGCCTTTTTCCAGGCCAACAACCTCAATGCGGCCCAAGGCCTTGCGGCGCTGAAAACGATGCTCTCGGCAGGGCCCGACCGGTGTGAAGCGAAGGCTCAGGAACTGGGGCTTCAGCGCATTCCTCAAGAAGACTCATGGCGTGCGTTTTTCTTTCCCGACCCGCCGCGCCCCGTGTATCTCTTCCTGGACCAGCTGCTTTTGAAAACAGCTTACTGGTGGTACTGGTTTGGCACCTGGAATCCGGCCACAAGAGACGGCGTGCATCCTGCCTATCGCCCGCTCTACCCCGTCGCCGTGTGGTCCGATGGACCAAACCGACAACCTCGCACCGCTGGGGTGCATCTTCAGCGAGGTGAGCTCCATCTGGGCGATCGCATCATCCCCTTGGGGACTCTGGGCCTCATCGGCCCGAACGGCACACGAACGCTCTTTCGTTATCGCTTTGAAGGCGGGCCGCATTTGGATGTGCATCGAGCCGCCGGCTTTGGCGTGCTCATGAAAGGGGCGCCCATTGCGGAATCCCTCTTTCACCGTCTGTTTTTTGTCAATGCCCCGCCATCCAGCGGCCGCTTTCGCCGCATTGCGCATCGCCCCTTCGTGTACCAACTTTGGGAGGTTCTTCCGGCTTCGCTCGAAGGAACACGCCCCAAGCCCAAACGGCCTTCACCCTGAAACGAAAACTCCAACGCCAGCCAGGGAAAACCACGGAAAAAACTCCTCGGTCATTCCCCGAAGACCTGGAGCTGCACCCCAAGGATTCCCTGTCCGCGTCGGCAAGGACATTTGCCGCATGCAGGCTGCCTTGAACCCTCGGCTTCCGCAAATTTCGCCCACCCCGTCGGATGCGCGCAAGCTCATTCCTGCGATGCCAACGTGGACAACATGCACGGTTTTACCAGGTGTTTTGCGGGAACGCCGCATGGCACCATCCCTTCCATTTCTCGAACCGTACGCTCGTCAAAAGCTTTTATCGCGGCGCGCGGCGCTTCTCCTTGATTTGATCTTATTTCTCCAGAAAGCGGTGCCAGGAGCCCTTGACTTTCTTGGTGACGAACCGCGTACCCAGCGCCGTTTCGTTGTTGAAAACCCCATCGCCCACGATTTGCACGCGTGCCCCCCCATCTCTGGAGATTACGCGGGCATAAAGGTGCTCATCCTCCACGAAAAGGCCCGTGACATTGCCTTCCGTTTCCGCCACGAGCACGGGATCGACAAGGGTGTTCAGGGCCGAAAGATCCACCGCATAGACCTTTCCACCTTTGTTCGCTTTGTCTTGAAGCGGGGAACACGGATCGTCGGTGTCGCTCACCGCCGTGCCGAAATAAACCCTGCCGGCGGCCGCCACGGCTTCCGCCCAGATGCGATGCCCTGAAGGAAGGGCCCAGACCCATTCGGCATCGCTTTCGGCCTTCATGCCCTGCGATGAACAGGGCAGACCCTCAGGAGTCCTGAGCGTGTCTTCGGTCCAATCCATGCGACACACGTCGTCAAAGACGTAGAACCTATATCCCGTAGGGGTGTTGGGGCTGTCGGCTCGCGCCGGGTCATCTCCCGTGCCAAACATGACCTTCACATGTGCTTCGGCAATGCTTCCGTCCGCCTTGTATCGATGCGCAAGATACACCACGGGCGCCGCATACACCGATGCCGAAACCTTAACGAAAAGGCTCACGTGAATCCGTGCCGCATCCCACGGCATTTGCCCATGATCGGGAAAGTCTACACGAATCACATGCCCATTGTTGTCCGCCACATAAGCCCGATCCACATAACCGTTGCCGTCCGTGTCCACCAACGCCGGGCTTCCACTGAGAAGACTTCCCCTGGTGGATTCCCCGAAGTCCAAGCTTACCTTTCGAATAGGCTTTCCCCGTGCCGCATCGAGCAGAAACAGCGACGGTGGCTCCAACGGTCCCGTTTGCCCTGAATTCACAAAAACGGCCCACAGGGGTGAGCCGGCATCGTTCAATCGTCCAACTCGAGCCATGGCGGGAGCCCCCCGGCTTCGAAAGAGGATGGGGTCGGTGTATTCCCAGAGAAAGGCTGGGTTGTCCGGATCCGTCACATCGAGGGCAAAAACGGATTCGCCGCCCACTCCTTGGGCCGAGACGAGCACCGTCTTAAAAGTCACCCCCGTCTGCGTCCGCACGGCCACGTCCTGCACACAGGGCGACGCATTCACCGACGGTGGCAAAATCCAAGGCTGCGGTTTGAGAAGCGAGGAAAGTCTGGATAAGGCACTCGGCGGAATGAAGGCCCAAAGTTCCGCACCGTCTCCGTAATCGTGGGCCTCAAAGTAGCCGCGATTTTCTTTCACGATTGTGCTGGGATCGTCCCCATGCCGATACCTTCCGGCATGAAAGGCGTGCACCATGCCGCCTTGGCTTCCTACGTACGCCACGGTTTTTCGCTGCGCCACCGCTTTCGATTGGCGCCACGCATCATAGGCATCCCTTTCCTCATCCACAGTCTGGGTGCCGAAATACCAAGGAGGAAGGCATGGAGGGCCAACCACGGCCGGTGTGCTATGATCGATCCCGTCCAAAGGCCACGCCCTTTTCTGGGTGGCGTTGTCAAAACCCAGGATCCTTCGAATCACAGCTTGTCGATCTTCCTGGTCATAGTGACCATCGCCGTTGAGGTCCCAGGTAAATCCCACCCCGTGAACCTTCGAGTCGTCCAGTCCCAAAAGGAGAGCCGTGGTTGTCTCTGCGGAAAAGGGTCGAAGAACCGGCGAAGAAGCCGCGCGAGCATACTCGGCGATCACGGCACAGCCTTCGCACGGAGCATGGGTGAACTCGAGGGTGTACTCTCCACTGGACCGGTTGAAGGTTCCGATGCCGTCTCCTGCCAGAATCCCGTTGCCTGTGTCTCTCAACATCAGGGGAAGTCCTGCCGATGAAACGGCCCGAAAGACCAAAGATCCGGAAAGCACGTTGGCGGCATTCACAACCCCGCTAAAATGTCGCGACGTGCCGTCGGGCACCGTTATTTTTTCCTGAACGGAAACAGCGTCAAAAAGAGCCATGAGGACCCTTCGCGCTTCGGTCTTCAGGGACCGCTCGGCCAGAGCTTGCCCCGCGTCCCAGAGGGGTTGAAACAGCGGCGTCGAAGGATGCGCCGGATCGTAGATGAGATAGGCGTGAAGGTGGCCACGAAAGGAATCGAGCCTGCCCTGAGGATCGGGAGTCATTTCGAGTCCGGAGGAATAGAGGACATTGCCCAGCACCACCGGGTCGGATCGAGAAAATTCCCCTTGATTGGACGCCGTGTAGTCCACCCGCACATCCACAATTTGTGGCGGGTCGCATCGCGTGTTCACCGTCTCCAGAATCGCCTTCCATTTCAGGGCCTGGCCCGATCGTCCCAGGCCGAGCACATCCAGATGTGCTCTTCGCGTCTTGGAACCATCCGCGTTGTCTATAATGTCGTCCCATCGATTAATGGGAATCCATGAGGTCCCGTTGTCCACGCTAATGGCATAGCGAACGTCGGCATGAGACAGTTCGCCGGAATCCAGCACGAAACCACTTTTTAACCCCTCGCAAGGCGCCCTGCGGTCTGTGACCTCAAAATCCACAGACGTTATGAAGGAATGTGTTTCCCATAGTCGAGCGCTGCTGAGGTCCTGGGAAACCACTCGGCCCGCGGCTTTGATGGTCACGGCAAACACAAGATCGTTGTGATCGGTATCGCCGCCACCGACATCATCTTCCCATCCCATCAACCGAACGCCGGGAACATCAGGGGTCGATGCCGTCACCACGTGGGAAAATTTTTTACCCGTCTGCAGCGATAAGGACACTTCCTGGTCCGGATCAAAGACAAGGCCCAGAACCTCTCGAAGTCGCTGCAGAGCTCGCTCGGAAAGCCATCCGGAAACAGGAGTACATGAGCCATCTTCCATGGCCGGCTGAGCCAATTGGAACTTTCGGCGCCCTGTGTCATCGGCAAAATCTGTGGTGCAAGGTTCCAGGCCTTCGTAGACGTCGCGATTCCACGAAGCCTTGCTGACATAGGCGTCTTCGAAGCGCCCTTTCGGGACAAGAAAAAATACGATTTCTTGCCCTTCGCCAATAATCCCAAGGCTTTTGGTCATGTCGCGAGGGGTCAAATGCCCATCACCGTCAGGAACAAAGGCCAGTCCCGTGCCGTCATCGACCACCGCCAAAGCTTCTTCCGACGTGGCAAAATCCACAGCGCTCAAAGCCGCGTCGGGAAAAGAGCGCAGGCAGCCTTCACCGTGGGGTTTGTTCAAAATGCCGTTTTGGTCCTCGTCATCAAGACAGGTCCAAATATAGGTGAAAGTTTCGTTGTCGTAAGAGGCGGGGTTCGTAAAATCGATGGCTCGCACAAAGGTTTTTCGGTCCAGGGTGCCGTCGCCTCGCACGTATCCTTTCTTTTCCGCTACGGATTTCAGGAAATATCCCAAATGATGCCCTGAGGCCTCGATGCCGACGTCGACCAACGTCACCCGCACTTCCTGATCCATGGCTGTGACAAGGCCCGAGAATGGGTCGTCCCCCGTCCCCACGCGCAGCGTGAGATGACCGCTTTGGGGGTCCAGGACCACGGATGAATCCAGCACACTGAAGTGATCCCTTTGCCACGATCCTTCGTAATGCACGGATCGAGACGGTTCGCACACGTCGGCCCCTGCAGGAAAAGACCTGAAAATCACCCAGCCCACGGTCATCGCTAAAATCAATGGCAGGAAGCAAACCCGCCTCGCGTCTTTTCCCCCATGACCCCAATCCAAGGCCGTGTTCATTTCATGGACGATTCCCTGCCCTTGGTTCATGGACTCAGCGCACGAGGGCCAAACTCTGACCCGTAGGCCTCACCGCATGGCTGTCCTTCATGTTCACATGGCTGGGCACCGTGCCCAACCCCTCCTGCGCATAGGAAAAGGCTTCCGACGGTTCGGCCGCGGCCTCCACCACCACTTCCGTTTCCTGCTGCGTTTCGGCGGGTCCAAAGCCGACGCTGCGCAGCACCAGCTGCACATTATCTCCGGACAGATCTTCAAAGGCTCCGTCTTTTCGATCTTCAGGAAGGCGCGCAAACACCTTGAATCGATGATCCCAGCCCAAATTGAGTTTCACTTCATCGTAAAGATCGCTTCGGCTGTGTTGGCCCGTATAGGGCACGGCATTGAAGAAGAGGAAATCCCAGTCGGGAAGGGAAGCACTTCCCGTGCGTTGGCGCTGCAGGTTCACGGGGTCTGTGGCAAACCATCGAGCCAGCCTTTCCTGCGCCACGGCAAGGCCCGATTCGGCGTTTCGAAACGCCGTTTCGGCCGCTCTGAGGTTGCCCGCCATGCGCATTTCCATGGCCTGATCCAGGGCGAGGCCCACGGCGAGAGCGGCCAGCGCCGCAATGATAACCAGAACTACCGTGAGCGCCATGCCTTCGCAGCGCCGAGGAATCATTGGACACCTCGTGGGATCGGTCGCCTTCATAAAAGATCAATCCTGCTCGAGGCCCCAAGAACGGCCACACGTTTGTAGGAAGACTTAGGGAGCTCGAGACTGCGCTTTGTCATTCTTTCCCAGCCCTTTCTTTTCACACCTGCGTCGTTCGGCGTGTCACAAAAGCCCATTCCCCAGGGAATATGGCTGTCTTACCCACCTTCACGAAGACCCGCATTCCCAAAGAACGCACCTCGCCACGTCAACACCATCCGCACACCCTGGCCCCAGCCTGTTTGACGACCTCTGGTCGGATAAGAGCACGCGTGAGAGACCTTTCGAAGCAACAGCGTCAACGCCGTCCATGTGTCACCTTAGACAAAGCGGCTCGTCCCGGATCGTGATGTGAGCGGAGGACCACAGGCTCTTCCTTCCAGGAAAACGTCGTGGAGAGACACCGCCCCCCTAAGAACTCATGGTTCTCCTTTTCCAAGACTTGGCTGGACCCGTAATACTTTGCCAAGGTTATCATCCTTGGACAATGACCCGCCCATTTTTCCAAGACACCTTACGGCCGATAGTAGATTTGTTCCAACATCACATGCGGAACGGAGGCATGGTCAAAGTCACACGTGGACTCAGACGGGGCCGGCATGCGCGGCTCCCTCCAGCAGACCATCACCCGCACCGTGAAAAGATTCGGCCCCGGAACGCCTCTTTGCACCTCCCATCGCCGGGAAAAAACAATCCCAGAACCCATCACCGTGGCCCGTTCCACGAACCCGGTATCGGCAATGGGTTCCGCATCGATTTTCAAAGGCCCTTCACCCGTGGCCGACAGTTGTTCCAAAAAATCCGAGGCCACATTCAAGGCCAAAGAAGCCAAACGGGCATGGGCTCTCGTGCGCACGCCAAGGGCCTGCAGGCTGAAAAAGGATACAAAAACCACAGCCGTCACCACGAGGGCCACCAGCACTTCCACCAAGGTAAACCCGCGCAACCCTCTTTGTCCGCTTCGTTCACGGAGTGGCATTGCGAATCCCAATGGTCTTGACCATATAAAAGCGGCGGTAGCCGTCGGCGGTAACCGTGGCGTTGCGATCCGCAAAGGCGTAGAGGGTCGTATCCACGTAGCCTTTAAAGAATCTTTTTGTTCGCGCCAGGAGATGACAGCGTACGGCCCGCACGCGTTCCCAATCCTTCACACCACTTCCCGGGGCCGTTTGCGGCATGGCATCGGATGAAACCCAGGCATCTACGTCGCCGTTGGGCACAGGGCTGGTGTTCACCCCAAATTCCACTTGAAAATCCTCCACATTTTCGGCAAGGGTCCGAGACCGTGAAAAAACATAGCGACCCGTCGCGTCGGGGCCGCCTTCCAACCACTGAAATTCTCCCTTTCGGTTTACCCGAAAGAATCCCGCCTTGACCGGGTGCAAGTGCGAAGTTTCGGCCCGAAAACCCGTTCCGGGAAGGCCGCACTCCGATTCGTGGAGGCAGTCCGATCCGCCGTCATCACATCGCAGACAGCACGTCATATTGCCGGGCTCGAGACCGCCGCAGTCGTGCTCCAGCATGACTTCGGTGCCGCTTAAAGTCACGGAAGTCGCTTGAAAAAGAGCGCTGTGGCGGCAATCCGTCAGGAAAACGATTTGTCCTTTTTTGAGGCCCCTCGTGTCCTTATTCTTCACCAGGCGAAGGAAATCCCGGGGAAGGTTTTGATCTTGGCTGAGACGCCCATGAAAGGCAGGGTCGATGAAACTGTATCCCAGAATATCTGTCCCTTCTTGGGTTTGTCCGTCGGGAAAAGGGTCTGAACTCTCCGTGATGTTATTGAATCCCATGAGAGGATGGGTATGGAAAAGGCTTTTCGAATCCTTGAGTGTTCTCTTGACCCCGCGAGTCCCGGTGGAAACGGCTTGAGAAGCCACGCATCGCCAATAGCCGGCCTGTTGTAGAACCTGGGCGGCGGTGTTCAGGGCGATCCGCACGTTTTGCTGCAATTCAAGTATCTGCTGCTCCTGAGCAAAAAGTCTTTGGTGCGCTGAAAAACCGGCGTAAGTGCAGGCAACCACCACCACGGTTACCGCCACGGCGACCAAAAGTTCCACAAGGCTCGTGCCCTCGCTTCGTTCTCGAAACTTCACGGCGCACTCCTAAGTTTTCCGACTTTGGGAGGTCGCCACCGGTTTGCTTCACGTCGAGAGAATCCCTCGTAGAAGCAGCAGCTGTCCTCGAAAGGAGGCTCGCTCAGCCACGCGGCTCATCGATCTTCCCACGCCGTGCCACCCGTCGGGTAATAGCGCACGTAGGCTCGGCCGCTGTTGTTGAGCACAATGGCATAGGTTCCCACCTCGGGATGTTTCGGCACATGGATGTAGACGGATCCTGTGGAGGAGGTGCCGTCGGGGTTGAAATTGATGCGGTTTCCGGAAAAGCTCACCCCGTCTTCAGGAATCGATCCCCCGTCGCGAGGTGCTCCGACGGAAGGGCCTCCAGCAGACGCCGGGACCGCCCCCAGCGTGGGGCGGTTTCCGCTCGATCCCGGAGGGTTCACAAGAGCTTGTGAGATAAGCACCCTATCTTTCCCCTCGTTCAAAGAAGGGGACGATTCCCGTGAATCCATGGACACCCACAGCACCACACTCGCCATAATGCCGTCGTCGTCCGCATCAAAGTCCAGGTAGGTGTTCTTGTTGGTTCTCACGGCTTCCAGGCGGGCCCTTTGTATGAGGGTGCGGAGTGTGGAAACGGCCGATTTTAGGCGATAGGACGCACTATGAATGTGAACGGAAATGAGGGTCAGCAGAAGAGCCATGAGGCCGAGCACGACCATGAGTTCCACCAGGGTCATGGCCCGATCCCACCGTGCCGCGCCACATCCCATGCCACCCATGGCCCCTTCTCCAGATCATTTTCCGGCAAAAACCCAATGAAACAAAGACCACCCCAAAGCCTTGGGAGTGTCAACGACCGGTGTGGTTTCGTTGTCCGAGATGTGGAGTTTGTCACCAAGATCGGAGCGCACGGCTTCAATACGGTACCGCTGCCCGTCCGGTGATGTTTTTAGGCTCAGCGTGTATTTGCCTTGGCTCGGATTTTCAAAGGAAGGAAGCCGATTCAACGTACCCGCATACCGATTGTGGTCGGCCCAAAAGGCTTCCATTTCCATGCGCGCCCGCAACAGGGCCTCCACCGCCTGCGCCTGCTCAGAACGCCTCACCGAATGGATATAGGCCGGCACGGCCACCCCCGCCAAGATGGCCAGAATCGCCACGGTGACCATGAGTTCCACCAGCGTGAAGCCTTCGTGTGGACGAAACTGCCCGCACGGCGCTTCCATGGGCCGCACCCAGAGCACGCCTTTCGTCCCGCATTTGACGATGGAACGGTGACGGCGACCTTCCCTGGCCTCCATGGTGCCCTCGGTATGGGAACAATGTCTGTTGGAGTGGATTTTTTTTATAGCACGGAAAACGGCAAACGCCAAAGCCTTTTCCCTTTCCAAGGATTGCCTCAAAATTTTTGTTTATGTTCGACACAAAATCTGCCGATAAAAGAAAAGAAGTGATGTGCTAACGCTTTGACGCTCCCCGGGACGGGGGAGGTCCGCGGTGTCTTTTCATGCGGAGCAACCTCGATCCGGTGGAGGTACCGACTCAGGCTCTGACCGTTCTAAGCTATGGGGGTACACTTATGGCGAAAAAACACTTTTTAGCCGCCTTGACCGTCTTTCTTATGTTTTGGTCTCCCGCCCAGGCCTATACTCCTTCGTGCGACCCTCCTCCCTTTGTTTCCGCCGGCGCCAATCCCATGGTCATGATGGTCATGGAAAGGGACCACAAGCTGTATTACGAAGCCTATAACGACGCGCAGGATCTGGATGGTGATGGAAAACTCGATGTGGGTTATAAACATTCCATCGATTATTATGGATATTTTGATGCATACAAGTGTTATGAATACGATAAAACAGGCCAGGATCGATTCGTTCCTACGCGTTACACGGAAGATAAATACTGTGGCGGACCCGATGAATGGAGCGGCAATTTCCTTAACTGGCTTTCCATGTCCCGCATGGATGTGTTGCGGCGTGTCCTTTATGGCGGGCACCGGTCCCGCGATGATTCCAATGAAACGGTTCTCGAAGGGGCCTACATTCCTCAAGATGCCCACAGTTGGGGCAAAGAATACGCCGGAAGCGATACTCGAGACTTGACCCCCTTTGATGCTCCTTCCGACGGGAAACGCCACTTGTTTTGTGTCACCAGCACAGAGAAAGGAGAGCCCCATATAATTCGCGTGGCTAAGAACGACACACACCGAATCTGGGATTGGGCCAGCACGGAGCGCGCCGTCTGCAGCGGCCCGAAAACTACTTGCAGCCCGGAAACTCCATCCAAATATCGGCGCGGACCTGTCGGAACCCGAAGCGACATTGAGGACTACATTGTTCGCGTGCAGGTTTGCAGCAAGGACTGGGATAAGGGGCAGGAAAGAAATTATTGCAAACTTTACCCCGGCGGTGGAACCACACCTAAGCCCGTTGGTCTTCTTCAAAAGTACGGTGAAGGCGACGGATCCAAGATGTGTTCCAAGAGCTACAAGCCATGCCAAGCCGATAAAGACTGTAAATCTAATGAGGGACTCTGTGTCTTTCGAAGCCCCCTGTACATGGGATTGTTGACAGGTTCTTACAGAAAAAACCTCAGCGGCGGAGTCCTCAGGAAAAATGTCTGGACTGTCATGGACGAAATCAACCCGGAGACCGGCATTTTTCAGAGTTCCGAAAACGTGCAGGGAAACATCATTCTTACGCTGGACCGCATGCGCCCCGTTGGATTTCAATATCATGTTAGTGATAAAGATCCAGACCTGAACTTTTCTTACAAAGCCGAAGACGGAAATGGAGGGTATTGCGGCTGGATCACTGACCGCGCCCTAGAGGAAGGTGAGTGCCGCATGTGGGGAAATCCCGTGGGAGAAATGATGTACGAGGCTCTGCGGTTCCTTGCAGGAAAAGGGGAACCGACTTCCGCCTTCGATTATGAAGAGCAGAACGATGCCGGTCTCAATCTTTCCAAGCCCGACTGGTATATCAAAAAAGGGAATGACAAGTTCTATCCTTTTGACCTCTTTCCCGAATGTTCCAAGCCCAATCTTCTCGTTTTGAGCGACATCAACCCCAGCTACGATTCCGATCAGCTTCCCGGCACTCGCTTCGGAAGCTTTTCCGATAACAAGACCCTTGAAGACCTTGATGTGGGTAAGCTCGCCGACACCATCGGAGAGCATGAAAAAATTAAAAGCGGGACATTTTTTATAGGTGACAATGGCACAACCACAAATTTTATCTGCTCTGCGAAAAGCTTGGCCAACCTCAGTTCCGCGAGGGGGTTGTGCCCTGAAGAACCCACCAAACAGGGAAGCTTTTATTCAGCGGCCGTCGCTTACTACGGCAAGGAATTCATCACGGCCAAAGAGGGCATACCCGAAGTCAACACCTATGTCGTAGCCATGTCCTCACCGATTCCCGACATTCGAGTAAAAGTGGGCAACGGTTTCGTTCACCTGGTTCCCGCAGGAAAAAGCGTCAGCGGAGACTATGACGTAAAGACCGCCTGTGCAGACAAGTGTGAATTAAAAACCGACGGGGACCGAGGCCTAACAATTGATTCTTGCCACGCCGACGCTTACTGCCCCTCCAACCAAATCGTGGATTTTTATGTCGATAACATCAACTACGACAACGAGTCCAACGTAACCTATGCAAAATTTCGAGTTAATTTCGAGGATGTTGAGCAAGGCGCCGATCACGACATGGATGCCATTGTTCTTTATGAGGTGGAACCCATCGGATCGAACAAGGTCAAAGTCACCCTGACTTCCGAATATGCTGCTGGTAGCATCGATCAAGTTCTTGGTTTTGTTATTTCCGGAACCACCGCCGACGGCTTGTATCTTCCGGTTAAAGACAAGGATGTACCCGATTCAGCTGATAATGATACTCCAGACGTCGTAGCCAACATGCCCCTTACCTGGTCCAAAACCTTTACGGTTTCCGGAAGCCCAGCACAAACGCTTAAAAATCCGCTTTGGTATGCCGCCAAATGGGGCGGCTTTGACGATATCAACGGGAACCAGATCCCCGACCTTGACATCGAATGGGACAAAGACGGCGACGGTACACCGGATAACTACTTTTTCGTCGCCAACCCCTTGGAACTTGAGAAAAAGCTTGAAAAAGCTATGCTGGACATTCTGACCAAAGCCGGGAGCGCCGGCGCCGTGGCCACGGTAACGCAAGAAGTTCTGGGCCAGGACTTGGTCCTTCGGGGGGCCTTTACGGCCTACGAAGACAACCCCAATCTCTACGCATGGAAAGGTCATCTAGAAGCGTATTGGCCTTATGAAGGTTGCCAGGATTTTACGGACAATGCCACATGCAATCAATACTCGGGTTGCGAGTGGTATTTAGGCAATTGCCGTGGAACCTTATACAGTTTTCAGAAATCCCAGAACAAAGGAAAGTTCTGTTCTGATTCGGGTTTCCTGGATGGACACTGTTGGGATGCCGGAAAGGAAATGACGCTGGATACAAACCCGCGACGTATTTTCACCATGATCAAGGGGACTATGACAGAACTTGACAGCGAACATCTTGATAATGATACTGCCAATGCGTTGGATAACACCATCGATTTTAACAATGACAACAAGACCACCATCGATGATGCGAAAGAACTGGTCCGCTGGCTCCGGGGCGAGTGGAAGGAGTCATGGACCAATGTCGCTCGAGACCGCAAAGGGTGGTGTCTTGGAGACATCGTTTATTCAACGCCTGTGGTTGTCGGCCCGCCATCCATCAGCTCAGTGGACCCCCACATCGCGGGTGACTGTTCCTGCTCCTGCAACGACGACAACTGTACCAAACGTTGTTTCTACTGCTTTCGCCAAAAGCACGCCACTCGCAAAAAAGTCGCCTATGTGGGAGCCAACGACGGGATGGTCCATGCCTTCGTCGTCGGAGTGTGGGACAACGAAACATCCACATGGGTTTATGATCCCGACGATGCCAAGGGAGCCGAGATCGGAAAGGAACTTTGGGCCTATGTGCCGAGCAATCTGCTTGCTGAAGTGAAGAACCTGGCGAAACCGGATTATGGACATCCGTCATCATGCGCCCATCGGACCATGGTGGATCTCTCTCCCATAGCCTGGGATGTCTACATTGATCATGATAACGACACAAGTCGTGAATGGCGAACCGTTCTGCTTGGGGGGGAACGAGGCGGCGGTGATGTGTACTTTGCCTTGGATGTCACCGACCCCGATGATCCCAAGGTTCTTTGGGAGTATTCGGTGTTGAGGAATCTTGTGGTGGATGCATCAACGGGCGACATGCCTTTCCTGGACAATGCCACTTACGCCCAAGTTGCCGCCATGCCCGTCTCTTGGACGGTGCCCTATGTGGGCTATTTGGAAATTCCCAACGGCGTTTGCTTCTCGGCCAAGCCTAGGGTCGAACCACTGCAATCGGGAACACCCAACCATGCTTCTTCATGCCTAGGTTCCGAAGAACTTAGCGGCTGGTATGCTTTTGTCGGAGCAACTCCGCACATCTTCAAACCAGAGGAGGATTTTCCGGCTTCCCTCGACGACAACGAAACGATGACTCTTATGAGGCCTCAACTCGTGGCCATTGATATAGAGAAAGGCGTGAACATTTTCCAGGAGCTTTGGCCCAAAATCCTCGAAAAATGGCCCAGCGAATGGCCAGAGGTCACCTTGAAACCGGGATCGAACACCATTCCCTACGCCCTGGGAGACCCGGTCGCCCTTGATCTGTGGAATGACCAAGGACAAGTCGCCAAAGACGGCAAAGTGGATTATCTGGCCTTTGGCGATCTCAACGGAAATTTTTACACGCTTAAATTCAATTTATACGCCACCAACCCGGGCGTTCAGATGACCGTCCGAAAAACAAAGACCGCGCCAACGGGTGTAAATTCGTACCGCTCCGGGCGCCAACCCGTCACCGTCATGCCCGTGGCCACTCTGGATCCCTACAAGAATCTATGGCTATATTTTGGAACAGGAAAGTTCGACAACGTGGTTGGAGGACTGGATGATCGCACAGACACTGCCCCCATGGCCTTCTACGCCATTCGTGACAATGCCACGCAACCTACAACTTTCGAGGGAGGCTTTTCTTACGGCGGATTGAATGTGTCTGCCCAGTTCCTCTGTTCTTCTTCCAACTTCAACGACAACTGCACATGGGTAAAAAGTGATGGCACTGCGGACTGCTGCGAAAGTTTATGCCTTGGGGCATGCTGGACATGCATCGAGGATTTAAAGATCCCGGGGGAACGGGTTGTGGATTCCGCCCTGGTCGCCGGAGGCGTGGTCTTCTTTACGACCTTTGTCCCCAAGGATGATCCGTGTGCGGCGGGTGGTGACGCGTACCTTTACGCTGTGGATTACATGTGCCGACCTATGAACTTCGATCCTTTCGCGAACTCAGGATTTACGCGAGATGATAACAAAACACCTGATCAATTGCAGGACGGTGAGTACACGCCCCTGGTTGTTGAGGGGAAGGGTGAAGCCTATGTCTTGAAACTGGGCGAAGGTATGCCCAGCCGCCCTGTGATGGACTCGTCGGGACAATACCTCTTCATTCAGACCAGTAACGGAGAAATTCACCGACTCCGAGTGAATATTCCGCCGCCTGTAGAAAAGAGCGGCTGGAAGCAGAGGCAATAATCAAGAAGATAAACAACGCAGCGGGAACGGACCTGCCCACTCTTTTGCACAAACATCACCACTTCCAACTGGGCAGGTCCGCCTTTTTCATCGGGAAGATCTTCTTCACGCTGTCCTTGGGCGAGGTAATAATATCCTCGAAATTTACTCATATCCCAACCCAGAACAGACCGCGCATCTAAGAAAGTTCATCGCGGCGTCAAGGTTCGGGACGCTTTGGTTTGGTTGTCGACCGGCTGATCCGCCTGATGGATATTTCGCCGCCTGTGTAATGACCTGTAATGACCCCTAGGAATCAAGACCAAAATTTGCGTTATTGTCAACGAGGTGGTCTCGGCTTGTCTGTCCACATCAAAAGCACTGAGTGGTGACTCTTCAGCCTTCGCTCCAGGCCTTGACAACCGGCTTTGGGCCTGAAGCGTGGAAGGCGGTTTTGGCGGTTGCACTGAGGAAAAGGCGTTGGGATTTAGCCTTTGTCCTTTTTCCAGTATACCAGGCCCAAAGCCGGCAAGCCCTTCGGCATGCCAAGGCCGTTGCGCTCCGGCCAATGCCTTCCCTGGGGCGGTTCCCTAAGGAAAAAGCGATAGAGCCACCGCGTTCGTCTCGGCAACTAAGCGGCGAGTTTATGACGATACTCAACCGGGCTCAGGTATCCCAACTCTTGGTGCGGCCTCTCGGTGTTGTATTCTCGGATCCAGCCCTCGATGATCGCCTTGGCCTCATCAAAGGACGAAAACAGGTTAAGCCAGATACACTCCTCTTTGAGCGTTCTCATGAACCGTTCGATCATTCCGTTTTGCTGGGGACTGTAGGGAGTGATGTATTCAGGGCGCAGACCCCAAGCACGCAGCAGTTTGACCGGCGAATGACCGCATCCTCCAAAGCCCCTTTTCGCCACCCTGGCGTTTTGTCGCCGGCTGATGCGATAACCCACAATCTCCCGGTTCCCACAGTCGATCACCGCAACCACATGACACCACCCGGAATCCGAGCAGAAAAAGTGGGTCATAATCCGTTGCCCACCGCTCATGGGGACCTTCTGCCACCGAGGGTTTCTTTTGAACACGAGGCCGCATGCCTCGACGACGTTGAGACAGGGTCCAACCATTGCGCTGCATGATTCGCTGGGTCTTTTTCTTGTTGACATTCAAGCCCATAAGCCGACAAAGCTCGAAAGTGATCCTACGATAGCCATAGCGGGGATAACGCTGGATAAGCTGATAGATGGCTTGTTCCACCTGCCGATCAACCCCCGCCGGCTTGCGCCTTCGAGGTTTGTCGTTAACCGTCGACCAACAAACTCCCACCCACTCAGCAACCTCGCCCAAACTCACTTTATGGCCCTGGGCTTCTAGCTCCGTTTTCAATCGTAAAACGAGCTCTCTTCCTCGCTGAGGATAGTCTCGGCTTTTTTTAAAACCTCGATCTGCAGCACCCGATCACCCATCTTTTCACAGTGCCACTTCAGCTCCTTCTGCTCAACCGCTTCCACGGATTTCGGATTGACCTTGAGGGCCTGCGTCCCGAAGGCAATGAAGGTATCGCTCCATTGGTGGATCTCGCTCTGTTGGACATCGTGCTCGCGAGCCACATCCACGATGGTTTGTGGCCCTTGACAATGTACCGCACGATCTCCTTTTGTCGCTCAGCGTCCATCTCTGCACTCGAACGGGCTTAACCACTCTTTCTTCTACCTCGTACCTTCTTTTGCTAACCAAATCTACAGCTTATTGCTAGTCCAGATCAGTGCGGGGTCACTATAAGGGAGAGGTACTACTATCCTCGAAATTTACTGGTGTCCCAACCAAGAGCCAGGTTAGCATCCACGAAAGTTCATCGTGGCGTCAAGGTACGGGACGCTTTGGTTTGGTTGTCGACCTGCTGAGCCGCCTGATGGATATTTCGCCGCCTGTAGAAAAGAGCGGCTGAAAGCAAAGGCAATAATCACTAAGAGAAAAAAGTCAGCGGGAACGGACCTGCCCAATCTTTTGAACTAACATCACCACCTCCGACCGGGCAGGTCCGCCTTTTTGATCGGGAAGATCTTCTTCACCCTGTCCTTGGGCGAGGTAATAATATCCTCGAAACTTTGTCATGTCCCAACCCGGAACAGGTTTGGCATCCAAGAATATTATTCTCGGTGTCAAGTTTCGGGACGCCTTGGTTTGGTTGTCGACCGGCTGATCCGCCTTCATGTAGGAAACAACACTTTCTGATGGCGTCACGTCTTGATTTTTATTCAGGTTCTTAAGAATTTTTTCGTTGGACTCCCTCTGAAGGCAGTACCAACTCAGTTGTAGGGCTCCTTCGGCCAGATTGAATACGGCTTCGCGACGCTCCACGGACTTTGTCATGCGGTGCGTGGATCCACTTTGCACCACGAGCCATACACCAAGAATGCTCAGCAAGGCAACCGCCGAAAGGGCCAACACCATGGCCATGCCCTGATCGTTTTTCAAAATTGAACCGATGGCCGGTTTGAGCTTTCCCTTTTCGACCTTGACACGCGCAGGTGCCCGATTCATGGTTATTTGTCCTTGGTTGTGTTTCGGGGATGGATGAGCACGGTATGCACCGTGTAGCGATAGCCGCATTCTTCGGGTGCCGTCCCCGCCGCTCGGTTCTCCACGGCCGGCCGGCAAGATCCCGCAAGGTTCTTGTCTTTGGTCGGGCTTCGCAAAACCACGCTCAAGCGAATCAGACGAATGCGGCGCGGCTCAAAAGGGCTTCGTTCGCATAAATTGGCACCGACACCTTCGTCGCTACAGCCTGCCTCTCCATACCAATGGCCGTCATCATCCTGATAGGCCACCTGAAGATCCACCACATTTTCCGCGATGGGAAGGAGTGCTCCCTTAGATCTTCGGTCACTTCGACGCAACACGAAGGTCTCCTTGGCTCCCGAAGGATGGCAGGCCGTTCCACTATCCACGCAATAATATATGGCAGGGGTGACCAGCGTGCCCTTTAGGCTACTGGCCAGGGTCAAAGTGGTATCGGTAACGTTATCTACCGATGCCGTCTTGTTGTCCAAGCCCGTCGCATCACTAATGATAAAGAAATCGGTTCCATTATCTGATGAAAAATCTGTCTCGTTATCTCCGTTGATGTCCATGACTTCTTGGGCGTATGAAGACGGCTGCCATGGATCTTCAAGCTCCACCTTCGTCCCCGTAATGGAGCTCACTTTAAGGCAACCGGGACATGGTGAAGCTTCAACAAGTCGATCGGCATGGATCAAGGGATCAATGAGATCCACGTCGTTGAGAAAAATCTCATCAGGCGAAGATGCACCCCCATCTCTTATAAGAAAGGCCATGTTCGGATCGGCGGCCCAACCGGCTTCCATGAGGTCCCTCTGAAGAACCCGAAGAACATCGATTGCATCTTGCATGACTTCCTTTTCCGACCGATCGCGCACATAATTTCTGTGTTGTGATGAGAAAACCCCCGTGACCGCCGCCAAAACCAAAGCCGTCACAGCCAACGCCACCATGAGCTCCACCAGAGTCATGGCCCGGCTCCAGCCCATGGCGTTACGCCGCCAATGAAAACTTTGCCGGCCGCAACGAATTTCCACACGCCCTCGACTAAGGAACCACAATCGTCTGAAGCACCACCTGACCTTGTCCACCTCTTTGCTCCGCCCACCGAACCGAAACGGTGACATTTCTCCTCCAGGCATGCGTCGGATCGGACGTCACGCTTGTCGTCCTTGTATAGAGGATGTTGTCTCTCGTCACCGTCTCCGTGCCGTTTGGATCATACGTCTTGTCGTCGACGTCTATGGCTTGCCGATAAGCCTCCAGCGCCTCATTGGCAAGAAGAAGCGCGGTGGCTTCCCTCTTGGACTTCATGTTCACATGTCGGGATGTCCAGTGGAATCCCCACAAGGACATGAGAGCAACACCTAAAACCATGAGGGACACTAGAACTTCCACCAAGGTAAAGCCCGAAGCCTCACCGCGGCTTTTCCCCATCCGTCGTCTTGTGCGCTCTCCAAACCTATTCCACATGTTCCACATGAACCCACCCCATGGCATTGATGGAAACCCTGGCCTGCGCTCCAGACGTTCCGATAAACGTCACCTCTCCACCTTCTCCGTTTGCTAAACGACCGTCACTTCTAAACGCAAGGCAGGTGTCATTATTCGAATTTTTCGGCAACGAGCTCCCGAGGCTCAAGGATACCCTTGAGGACAGCTCCACAGTTCGAAGCCGAGGCTCGTTGGGCTCTTCCAGACAGTTTCCATCGCTTGGTTCCGTTTGGTTGTCGTCGCCGTCGTCATCACGAAAGAGGCGGTAACCCCGACCATCGGGCGAGAAAATTACAGAGTGCACCGCTCCCTTTTCGTAGGCGAGGGCTTTGGCTTCCTGAATCACCGTCTCCAACCGACGGGCCGATGTGCGCACGTCTTCATAACTCGTGACGCCCGCCAATCCCCATCCCACGAACTTGAGAAGCAGCGCCACAATGGCCACCGTGACCATCAATTCCACCAAAGTGAACCCTGACCGATCGCCAAAGCCTTTCATTGCTGTGCACCCTTCACACGGACAAATCTGTTTTTTACGGCCTAGAAACCGAAATATCGAAACGGTAGCGCGCGATGTTTCCCGCGGAATCCACTCCCTCAACCGTGACTTGGAAAACGTTGGCGCTCAGGTTCGAATCGGGCCGCCATCGAAGCGTCTTCGTCGCAGTGTCCAAAATCATGCCTTCAGGTGCCTCGACGAGTCGCAGGGCCACGGCATCCTTTTCGGGATCCTCCGTCTGCAAAACTGCCACATACTCTCCGTCATCCGTCGATTCCCTGGCGATGCCGATGATCGGCGGGGCGTTCTCGACGAAGACAGACGCAGAGAGGAGCTGGCGCTTTTCGCCCTGGCCTGGGAACTCGGCAGTGGCCGTCACCCAGTCCCCATAATGAAGCGAACTTTGCAAAACTGTTCCGGTCTCTTCCTTATCTTGGCCGTTAACGTTCCAGTGAATAAGGACATCGTTCTCGTCAGGGTTTGCCCCCTCCACTGTGACGAGGACCCGAAGCGTGTCCCCCGTGACAGGACGGGAGGGATCGAATTGGATCGACACAAGCCGTGCTTCTGGCGCGCCGGCCTGTTGCCGATCATTCAAGGTGCCTGGAGTGAGGCTCGTGGCCTGCGGAGCGTTCTTGTTCGTCCGGTGCGACGACTCATCAAGGCTTGTCTTGTGTTGGGGTTCTTTGTCACCCGAAAAGGAACACGAAAATATCCATGCCAGCCCGAGAAACCCTACACCGGCTATGATCAAGCTTTTGAGCTTCCGGCCCTTCATGGATCGCCTCAATCAAAGATCCACTTGAAAACGGAAAAGGATATGGCCTCTGGATGCAGCACTTGAGGCGTCGCATCCGGTGTGGCTGCGGTGACGGAAAGTTGGATTATATCCGTGGGAGCATACGCGTAGACCTTCTTGGATGCTTTCGCCCGGAAAGTGCTTCCTCCCGCATTCTCCACCTTGACCTTGTAGCCGCTGGCCGTGAGGTGTGACGTCCCGGCCGAGCAGTCGTTTCCAAAAGAGGGCAGACAGCTGATGGTTCCGGCGTAGCGACCGTGATCGTCCCAGAAAATTTCCTGGTCCATCTTGACATTCATCAACGCCATAATGGCTTCGCTTTGCCGAGCACGATTGACGTAGTTCACGTACGCGGGCACCGCCACAGCCCCCAGAATGGCCAAAATGGCCACCGTCACCATGAGTTCCACCAGCGTAAAGCCTTCAAGCCCCTTCTTCGTGCCGGAGGCAAAGGCCAGAAACCTCGAATTCAAAAGAAGCCGGGTCATTCCATGGCGCTTATTTCGATGACTCGTCACTGCCTGCTCCTGTCATTCCGTCCCTCTTCGGGCGGACGTCCTCGGGGTGCCTCCATGCCGACGGTGGCCCAACGGAGCGCCGATCTCCTCCATCTCGTAATTCGGCACAAACCGAAAAATTCTTTAGCGAAATGCTCAAATCAAAATGACCAGAAAAAGCTCAAGGAACCGGCCCGGGTAGAGATGAGGTCACGGATCAGAAAAAACCTTTATGGACGAGCCCCCATATTCACCTCCAAAGCCGCATGACGTACGGGAGCTTTTGGCAAAGATATGGCCATGATCTGTGTCCGAAGCTGCGCCATGAGGTGCTCCAGAACCTGCCGCTTGGGATAGCCGGGGTAAAGCTCCAGGGTCTGCTGAAACGCAGCCAGGCTGTTTTCCAAATTTCCCGCCTTCTGTTCAAAAAAGCCGAGGGCGATCCACGCCTTGGCTGACATGGGGTCCATCTCCACAGCTTGGCGCGCTTTGGCCACCGCCTCTTGCACACGCCCCGCCTCAAAGGCATACCAGCCTTGTAAGAGGGGCACATCCGGATTGTACGGGCGGCACATCGCCGCCACATGAAGAAGCTTTAAACCAATCGTTTCAAAGCCCTTGAAAAAATTCTGCTTCTGCAGCCAATAGGCAAGGCCTGTGGCCATATCGGCAAATGCCGTTGGACGCCATAGATACTTCCGGTATCCCCAGCGAGCCGCCTGGGTTCGATTCCGGTCCTCGGCCAAGGCGATGCGCCGCTGCACCTCTTGGGCAACAGGGCTTGAGGGATCGAGCCCCGCGAAGATTTGTGCACCATCCCAATCGCGCATCTCATAAAGTTTACGGGCAAGCCATGCCGCAGGCTCAATATCGCCAGGATCGACCATGCCATCCCCGTCAATGTCGACTTGCCTTTCGGCCACGTCCCGAAGCAGTCGATGCATGGACGAATAGATCATGGCCGCATCGGTTCGTAGCCTCGGAAATTCGGCCATCACCTCAAGGGCTCTTTGCAATGAGCTAAAGGCTTCTCCATATTTTCCAGCTTTCCTTTGCAATTCGGCCATGATGAAAAGAAAATTGGGCAACGCCGAAGCATCAAAAGCTTTTGGCGTCATGGCTAGAAGCCTCTCGCCCTCCTCCAACGCTTTCGCCTCATCCCCAAGGTGCACGTAAGCGAGCACAATGGCCGTTGAGGCCACGATGTGCTCCTCAAAATGGTCCCTTCCTAGTTCAACGGCTCGACGTGCCGCCTCTATGGCTTCCGCATATCGACCCGATCGGTTCAAAGCATAAGCCAAATTGGCATGGGCCCGCGGGTGATGGGGTGCCTTGCGAACCGCATCCGCATTGATATTGATGGCGCTCTCCCAGTCTTCGTTTCTTATAAACGTTATCAACGTCAGCACCGAGCACACCACCGCGACGGCGCTCCACGCCATCTTCCTGCGCTCTTGGACCGTCCATCTCAGACCACATTTTGAGCAGAGTCGTCTTAGGGCTTCAAAGGCGGCAAGAATCAGCCCGACGGACGGCAGATACATGCGGTGATCAAACATCAGCTCCAAAGGGACCACCGTCGATTCAATCACGAGATTCAAGAAAAACCACAGGATTCCAAAGCCTATGAGAGGCTGCCTCGGTAATGCCCAAACCGCCCACGTTAAAAGCCCGCCGATGGTGGCAATGCTCAATGCCGTGGTGGGCGGCGTGAAAAACGAACGGGAAAGCTCCACGTCATGCTCAAGAGATAAAGCTCCTGGATGAGGAACAAGAATCGCAAAAAGGTAGCGCATGACAACCCGAGCTTCCGTCAGCACCCGTTCTTTCATGGTAAAGTGGCGTATCGCATAACCTTTAGCACAGTAGTCAAGCAGCGAATGGGCCACAAAAAACAAGATCGCCCCAATAAACAAAATCCCCAAAAGGCCCCATGGTTTCCTAAGGCCTTGCCAAAGGCGCGCGGGGAATTTCTGCCACCACTCCGGCCGGAAAAAGGCAACCTCCACCAGGGCGACAACAACCGGTAGCATGGCCGAATTTTCTTTGGACAGAAGGGCCCCCAACGAAAAAAGCGCCGCCATAGCCCACCATAGAACGGCTCTAGCTCGACGGTGATCCAACCGTAAACGCCCCTCCACATAAGCCGCCACCGCCGCCATGAAAAAGAGAGCCTGCAGGGACGCCATTCTCTGCACCAGATAGGTTACGGCACCGGTCTGCACAGGATTAAGTGCCCAAAGGGCCGCTACGGCGGCGGCAACGAAAAACTTGCCTTCGCGCTCCACAATGGCCAAACGAGGCGTGCTCATCAGGCACCAAAGCATCCACAAGCACGTAAGCCAACACAGCACATGGATAACGTTGTTCGTCACATGGTAGGCCACGACGCTTCCCTGACCCCACCAATAATCGAAGGCAAATGTGACCATGGGTAGGAAACGGAAGGTGCCAAACTGCGTTTTTTTTAATTGATTAAAGCTCTCGTGATTAAATTCCTGGACGTGGGTCACAGGGTTTCTCACGAAGGAGTGCATATCGTCTAAGACGAAAGGAGATCGATATGTATGTGAATAGGCGGTAACTATAAGGAAAAAAGAGATTAATAATACACCGAGATAACTTTTCATGCTTAATAAGGACCCAACTTTATACTTATGCTGGATCCCTGAGCTATCCTGATAATGGGTTCGCCGTGAGCACATAGGACACCCGTGAGCGAGGAGCCCAGAAAAAAGGGTCCTCGCTCAAGCATTCATTCTATTCGGCCAGTCCAAGCTCTTTGGCGAGACCGCCCTCAAACTTCCATCGCAGTTTGCCACCCTCTTCTTGGGCTACAATGTTAAACGTCTTGGGACTCAAGCCCTTTAGCGGTGCACACGTGCCGGCGGTGGCGTCGTTTACAATACCGATAGCCAGATTATTCAAGTCACTCCCTGCGGGCACAACCGTAAAGCACGTCGTATCGGCGTCCATTTGCATATCCTCAAGATCGCTATCGGTGGGAAATTTTTGCTGCACACTGTAATAGGTGCTGATGCTGGTTTCGATGGCGTGAACGCCGGGAATGACAAGGCTCGTGAGCCGCGCTTTCTTGACATACCTTTGATAAAAGGGGACGGCCACGGCGGCCAGGATACCGATAATGGCCACCACAATCATGAGTTCCACCAGGGTAAAGCCTTTGCTTTCCTTCATTTTGATCAACATGTTTTTCCTCCTTTTTGTGACCTTAGCGCTTTAGCACTTGTGGACCCGACTTCAACGGTCGAGCTCGGGTTTCTTCTCACGGCCTAATCCCCCGCCGCTCCGTGCGTCTTTCCCTCCTTTCTTCGGCATTCTTGGGGATGAACCATTCCTTATGGTCATCGGAAACCCGTGCCCCAAACTTGAGCAATCCCTGTGCCACGGCTTGGAAAAAATTTTTACGTGTGGGACATCAAGGGCTTAAGCGCACGTGGGCTCCCTCACCAGAATTGGGGGTCCCTCGAGAAGTGACAAAAATTGTCACTTGCAAGACAGAGTTTGTCACGATTCAAGAATTGGCTACGAGGTGCCGATATAGATGACGACGTGACCTTTTTGTTGAATCGTGAAGGATTTGATGTCATTAAAGAAAGGGGCAATGCGAAAGCAAAGGACACAAGGTTCGCGCTTTTCCGGGCTTGGCCTCAAAGGGCGCGCCGATTTTGGAGGGAGGCTGGATATGGTGACGAAGTCGATGCCTGCGGTTTTGTTCTTTCTGGTTTTTTTTGCCTTGGGCTCGGCGGCCGCGGCCTCGACAGACAGATCCTTGAAGCCGCCTTTGCCGAAGGAATCCGCGGCGGGCACACCTTCTGAGCTTTCAGCAGAGGCCGAAATCAGCCCCGAACAGGCCATCATGCTTCGCCGCGAAATGCTTTCGGCCGTGCAGAGTGATGCGTTTCGTTATCGGCCCCTAGGCCTTGTGGACCCTTTCGTTCCCTTCATCAAGCCGGAAACCACCGTCACCGAAACGTATCCCGAAACAGAAAAAGAACCATCACCTGTTTTCAAGGCAGGGTTCCCTCTGACCCCGTTGCAGAAAATGAGCTTGGGCGAAATCGAGCGAGGACTTAAGGCGATTCTTTGGGGGGAGATGGGATCCCGAGCCCTCATCGAAGACGCCGCCGGTAAGGGCTACATCGTGCGCGAAGGAACCCCCGTCACCCCCGACGGCCTCGTGGAACGCATTCATAAGGACGCTGTGGTCATCCGCCAATACGTGTGGAACGCCAAGAAAAAGCAGTGGGTGTCGGATTTTGTCACGGTGCAGCTCAAAAAAGAACAAGACAAGTGATGGTTCAAGGGCACGGTCATGCACCTCCCAACTTGTCCGTGAACAGCCAGGGCGGCACCCCGGGCAAGAATGGTGACCCAACCCCAAGGAGACCAGCCTCCAGGCGTGGAGGGGGTGACCGTGTGAAAGGGCCGCCATGACAAGCGCCGCGTGTTAAAAGCTTTATGGGTGGGACCACGGCGGCTTTTCGCCGCGAAGAAGGCTCACCCCAAGTAGGGCCGCTCCCACCGTGACGGCCATGTCGGCCACGTTGAAAGCCGGCCAGTGATAGGGGCCGATATAAAAATCCAGAAAATCCACCACATTTCCAAAACGCACACGGTCCACCAAATTACCCAAAGCGCCGCCGGCAATGAGGCTTAGAGCCACGCGCTTGACTCTTTCTTCGGGACGACTTTCCCGATAGAGAAAGAAAATCACGGCCAACGCCACCACCGTCAGTGCAGCGAGAACCGGCACGCGCCATGGGTTTTCGGTTCCCGCAAAGATGCTGAAGGCCACCCCGGTGTTTCGAACGTGGACCAGGTTAAAGAAACCGGGAATGATTTTTTTTTGGCTGTAGAGCGGCATGGCGTGAAGCACCCATGCCTTTGTGGCTTGATCCAGAGCCAAGATAAGCAGACCCACAGCGCCGAAAAGGAAAAATTTTCGAGCCTGGGTGCGGGATAATGTGGATGTGGAGGTTTTTTCTGTGAGCGTGGATGGCATTCGGTGTTTCCCAGAATGATGCATGGGGCAAGTCATCGTGGCCCATGACGTCTCATGGCTCTCATAGGTATCTAAACGGCGGCGT
This sequence comes from Desulfosoma caldarium, assembly GCF_003751385.1. Lineage (NCBI taxonomy): Bacteria > Pseudomonadati > Thermodesulfobacteriota > Syntrophobacteria > Syntrophobacterales > Syntrophobacteraceae > Desulfosoma > Desulfosoma caldarium. Next base: position 530,247 of record NZ_RJVA01000010.1, read on the forward strand.
GCGCCGCCCCCACAAAAAAGGTCATGGAAGGCATGTGCGGTCTTCGCCATGGAACTTCGGGAAGGCAGATCCTCCCATTGTTTAAGGATCGCGGAAACGCAATCCCATCGGCTGCTTCAGGACTTCGGTTGCGTCAGGACCGCGGGAATGCGTTCCCTCCCAGCTGACTTCGAGGGCTGGTTTCGATTTTGCCCACATCTCTTACTGTGGGGTGTGCAGCACGTCGTGGCATCGAGCGCAGATCGTGGGGTGGTCCGCAAAGGTTCCCACGGTGTTGGAAAGCACCCAGCAGCGTTCGCATTTTTGTCCTGAAGCCGGTTCCACCAGCACTTTGCAGCCGGAAACCTCCTGGCCGTCCATGGCTTCGACCTGGCCGTCCAAGTTCTCCAGCCGCACTTCGGAAACGATAAAAACCGTTCGCAACAGTTCCGCATCCTGGGCAAAGTCGGGCTGCCACGCTTCAGGCAGGTGCAAGCGCACGCGAGCATCCAAAGAATGGCCGATGGTCTTGGCCTGACGGGCCGCTTCCAGGGCACGGCTCACATCGGCGCGTAAGCGAAGAATTCGCTCCCACCTGGCCTCCAGAGCCTCATCCACAAGGGCTTCTTCCACTTCTGGAAACGCTTCCAAATGCACAGATTCGGCGTGATGCCCGGGAAGATGGGCCCAGGCTTCTTCGGCCGTAAAAGACAAGATGGGCGCCATGAGTTTCAACAAACTCGTGAGAATGCGATACAGGGCCGTCTGGGCCGATCGGCGTTCCACGCTGTCGGGAGGCGCCGTGTAGAGGCGATCCTTGAGAATGTCCAGGTAAAAAGCGCTGAGATCCACCGTGCAGTAGTTGTGCACGGCATGGTAGACGCGATGAAATTCAAAACGGTCGTAGGCGCGCCGCACCTTGCCCACGAGCTTTTGCAGCATGTGCAGCGCGTAGCGATCCAATTCCTGCATGGCAGTCACGCTCACGCCATGCCGCGCCGGATCAAAATCATGCAAATTCCCCAGCAGGAACCTCCAGGTGTTTCGAATACGTCGGTATGTTTCGCTCAGGCGCTGCAGAATATCCTGAGAAATGCGAATATCGTCCCGATAATCTTCGGCGGAAACCCACAGGCGCAAAATTTCTGCGCCGAATTTATTGATGATTTCACCAGGGACAATCACGTTGCCCAAGGACTTGGACATCTTGTAGCCTTGGCCGTCCACCACGAACCCATGGGTCAAGACGGCCTTGTAGGGCGCTCGATCCCGCGTGCCCACCGAGGCCAAAAGTGAGGAATGAAACCAACCGCGGTGCTGGTCACTTCCTTCCAGATAAAGATCGGCGGGGGACCGAAGATACGGGCGCCGTTCTAAAACCGCCGCATGGGACACGCCGGAATCAAACCACACATCCAGAATATCCATCTCCTTGTCAAAGTCCTTGCCGCCGCAGCCCGCACACACGGCTCCATCGGGAAGAAGGTCCTCAACGCTTCTTTCAAACCAGCCGTCCGCCCCTTCCTTTTCAAAGAGGGCCGTGACCTTGTCAAAAACTTCGGGCGTAGCCAAAACCTCACCGCACTGCCGGCACGTGAAGACTGTGATGGGCACTCCCCAGGACCGCTGCCGAGAAATGCACCAGTCGGGCCGGTTTTCGATCATCTGGTAGATTCGGTCTCTGCCCCAGGACGGAACCCACTGCACCTGGTCGATGGCCTGAAGCGCCTTCTTTCGAAGATCATTGCGTTCCATGGAAATGAACCACTGCTCCGTGGCTCGAAAGATGACCGGCTTCTTGCACCGCCAACAATGGGGATAACTGTGGGATACGGTCGTTTCCAGAACCAGCGCGCCCCGTTCCTTGAGCTTGGCGTTCACGGCCGCATTGGCGTCAAAGACGAACTGTCCCCCAAAAAAGGGCACCTCGGCCGTAAAGCATCCGTCATCGTCCACGGGCGAGTACACATCGAGGCCGTAGGCCAGCGCCGTGTCATAGTCTTCTCGGCCGTGTCCCGGGGCCGTATGCACGCAGCCTGTTCCCGCATCCAGGGTCACGTGGGAGCCCAGCACCAGTCGTGACGCTCGATCCAAAAAGGGGTGCCGACACTGAAGCCCTTCCAGTTCGCGGCTGGATAATTCTCGAATCTTTTCGTAGTCTTCAATGCCAAAGGTCTTCATGCATTGTTCGACCAAGCCTTCGGCAAGAATCCATACTTCGTCGCCCACGCGCACCGCCGCATAGGTGAAATCGGGATGCAGGGCTATGGCCAGATTGGCCGGAAGGGTCCAGGGCGTGGTGGTCCAGATGATCACGTGGACGGGAATATCCCGAAAGTCTGCCAAAGCCCGTCGACTCTCGTCGCTCAAGGGAAACTTGACGTAAATGGACGGCGACTCATGGTCGTGGTATTCTACTTCCGCTTCCGCCAAAGCCGTGCGGCAGCTGCAGCACCAGTAGATGGGCTTCTTGCTTCGAACGACGCTTCCCCGTTCAAAAAACCGCCCCAGTTCTCGAGCGATGGTCGCTTCATAATCGAACGACATGGTGAGGTACGGGTTGTCCCATTCGCCCAGGACGCCAAGGCGCTTGAATTCCTGGCGTTGAATGTCGATGAACTTTTCCGCGTAGGCGCGGCAATACCGCCGAATTTCGACTTGGGTCATGGCCTTCTTTCTGGGCCCCAGCTCCTTGTCCACCTGATGCTCGATGGGAAGGCCGTGACAGTCCCAGCCGGGAACATATATGGCGTCGAAACCGCTCATCTGACGGCTTTTGACGATCATGTCTTTGAGGATCTTATTCAGCGCCGTGCCCAGGTGAATGTGGCCGTTGGCGTACGGCGGGCCGTCGTGAAGGATAAACGGGGGCCTGCCGACGGAAACCTGGCGAAGCTTACCGTATAGGTCCATGCGGTCCCATCGGGCGAGCAGTTCAGGTTCGCGCTGAGCAAGGTTCGCTTTCATGGGAAAATCGGTCTTTGGTAGATTGAGCGTCGTCTTGTAATCCATCCCCTTCTCTTCACCCCCCTTACCGCGCCTCTGTTTGCAAGGGAAGAGGCCCTTCGGTACAATGAGGCCGTTTTCTGAAATCCCGACCCGGAAGAATCTCAACTTGTAGCACAGCCCCAATCCAAGTCAAGGCTCCGTTACACCTCAAAACGGCATGACCACCCGTCCATAAAAAAGCCTCCCCCGCCTGGGGGAGGCTTTTGAATTCGCTGTGCGGCGTCTTGGGACGGCGCTCTTGAGGACACCCCTTTTAGTACATGCCGCCCATGCCGCCGCCCATACCGGCGCCCGGCATTTCCGCCTTTTCTTCCTTGGGCAGTTCCGCCACCATGCATTCCGTGGTCAGCATGAGCGAAGCGACGCTGGCCGCGTTTTGCAGCGCGGAGCGGGTCACTTTGGTGGGATCGATGACACCGGCTTCAAAAAGATCGCAGAATTCGCCGGTTTCCGCATTGAAGCCAAAAGCCCCTTCGCCGGCCTTGATCTTTTGCACGATAACGGATCCTTCTTCCCCGGCATTGTTTGCAATCTGACGGGCCGGTTCTTCCAGAGCGCGGCGCACGATGTTGACGCCCTGCTGTTCTTCGCCTTCCAGCTTGAGCTCTTCCAAGGCTTTCAGGCAGCGCAGATAGGCCACCCCACCGCCCGGGACGATGCCTTCTTCGACGGCCGCTCGAGTGGCGTTCAGAGCGTCTTCCACGCGGGCCTTCTTTTCCTTCATTTCCGTTTCGGTGGCCGCGCCGACACTGATCACGGCCACGCCGCCCACGAGCTTGGCCAGCCGTTCCTGCAGCTTTTCGCGATCGTAGTCGCTGGTGGTCTCTTCAATCTGGGTGCGAATCTGGCGCACACGGCCTTCCAGAGCCTTGCGATCCCCGGCGCCGTCGACAATGGTCGTGTTGTCTTTGTCCACACGCACCGTCTTGGCACTGCCCAGATCCTTCAGGCTCACGTTTTCCAGCTTGATGCCCTTTTCTTCACTGATGACCTGGCCGCCCGTCAAAATGGCGATGTCTTCCAGCATGGCCTTGCGCCGATCGCCAAAACCGGGCGCCTTCACGGCACAGACCTGCAGGGTGCCGCGCAGTTTGTTCACCACGAGCGTAGCCAGCGCTTCACCTTCCACATCTTCGGCAATGATCAAAAGAGGCCGACCCATCTTGGCAATCTGTTCCAAAATGGGCAAGAGATCCTTCATGTTACTGATTTTCTTTTCATGGACCAAAATAAGGGGCTCATTGAGGACCACTTCCATCTTTTCCGGGTCGGTGATAAAGTACGGGGAAATGTAGCCGCGGTCAAACTGCATGCCTTCCACCACTTCCAACGTGGTTTCCATGCCTTTGGCTTCTTCCACCGTGATGACCCCTTCCTTGCCCACTTTGTTCATGGCTTCGGCAATGATGTTGCCGATGGTCGGGTCGTTGTTGGCGGAAATGGTGCCCACCTGAGCGATTTCCTTCTGGTCCTTGGTGGGTTTGCTGATCTTTTTCAGCTCATCCACCACCACCTTGACGGCCTTTTCGATGCCGCGTTTCAGGGCCATAGGGTTGGCGCCGGCCGTCACCAGCTTGGACCCTTCAAAATAGATGGACTGCGCCAAAATGGTGGCCGTGGTGGTGCCGTCCCCGGCCACGTCGCTGGTCTTGCTGGCCACTTCCTTGACCATCTGCGCGCCCATGTTTTCGAACTTGTCGGCTAGCTCGATTTCCTTGGCCACCGTGACCCCATCCTTGGTCACCGTGGGACCGCCAAAGGCCTTTTCGATGACCACATTGCGTCCCTTGGGACCCAGGGTCACCTTGACGGCATCCGCCAGCGAATTGACACCCTTGAGCAGGGCTTCTCGAGCCTTGGTATTGTAAACGAGTTGTTTTGCCATCCGAGGAGTCCTCCTTATCTTTTGGCGTTACTTTTCAATGATGGCCAAAATGTCGTCTTCGCGCATGATGAGCAGATCTTCGCCTTCCACCTTCACATCGGTGCCGGCATACTTGCTGAAAAGCACACGGTCCCCCGCCTTCACGTCCAAGGGGCGACGGGAACCGTCTTCCATGAGCTTGCCGTTGCCGACGGCAACAACTTCACCCTGAATGGGCTTTTCCTTGGCCGTGTCGGGAATGATGATGCCACCGGCCGTCCTTTCTTCTTCCTCGATCCTCTTGATGACCACACGATCGTTGAGCGGTCGAAGCTTCATGGAACCATCTCCTTTCCTTATAGAATCAGGGTTTTTTTGAACGATCACACCGAGTCCCTATTAGCACTCATCGAAAACGAGTGCTATATAATCACGGATACCGGTCTTGGCAAGAGGAAAAATTAGGCTTGCGGGAAAAACAGGCGAACGCACATGGGAAAGGCGGCCGATGAACCCACTTCGATGTGGCCGTTGGCCTCTTCCACCAACCGGCAAACGAGGCTCAGCCCCAAACCCAAGTGGCCTTCCTTGGTGGTGAAAAGTGGCTCGAACATCTTCTTGGCCACGTCGCCGGAAACACCTGGGCCGCTATCGGCTACTTTCACCAACACGCCCGAACGGCCATCGTCTCCGGTATGGGGTCGTGCGCCGATATGTACAAGGCCTCCGTTCGGCAGGGCTTCCGCGGCGTTGGCCACCAGGTGCCAGAGGATCTGAAAGAGGTAGCGAGGCACAAGTGTCACTTTCAGGTCATCTGGAACGTCCACATGGACGTGATGCCGACCGCTCAGATGTTTGCTGATGGTCAGAGCGTCCAGGACGTGGCGCACCGTTTCACCGACGGCCACGGGTTCGGGCTTTTCCGACGCTTTGCCTTCTCGAGCAATCCATAGAAAGCGGCTCACCAGCAAGTTCAACCGGTCGATTTCTCGAACCAAAATATCCTGAAGGCGCCGCGAAGTCTCGTCTTCCTGCGGTTGTGCGGCCATCATCTGGGCCACGCCGCTGACGGCCGCCAAAGGATTTTTGATGTCATGCACGATTTCCCCGGCCATCTTACCGGCAAAAGCGAGTTGTTCCAAACGCCGCATGCGTTCTTGCAGAGCCTTGATGTGGGTCTGGTCCTGAAACACAATGATTCGGTCTTGGGCTTGGGGGGTGGTTTTCAAAGGCGAGATCGTGACCACAAAGGACCTTTTTTCTCCTGCTGCACTCTCCTGCACGATTTCCAACACATGAGAAGCCTCGAAAGAAAGCCCTTCCCGCCCTTCGATCGCATTCAAACGGCCGGTAGGCCGCCTCTTTGAAAGCTGTGGGCGCGCTGCACGGTTCGATGCCGCTTCGCGGCGTGGTCCGCTTAAAGAATTGCTTTGAGCAGGGCCATAAGATCGTTCCTGAACACGGACCTCCCCGGAGAACAATCTTTGGGCCCCAGCCTCAGACAACGGCCCATCACACGATGAATCCTCTTCGCCCCACGGGGTCGCTTCTTTGGGCTGAAAACCTTCCGGCATCTGGAGTCCCAGTGCGGGAAACACGCATTCAAGGGGTTGTCCTTCCAGAGTGCGAGCGTCCGTTTGCAAAAGGTTTAGCGCCGCTCGATTGGCATAGGTGATGATGCCGTGCGCATCCGTGGTCATGAGTCCGGCACCTAGGCTTTCCACCAATTGCCGGTAAAAGGATTCCAGACGTTCCATGTCCCGGCTCTTCTGGGCAGAAAGCCGCGCCCATTTTTGAAGTTCCGTCGCCAAATACCCACTGATAAACGCCACGAGAAAGAACGCCGCGGTCATGACCACCAAGGTATAAAAATACACTTCGCTGGAATCAGACGCCGCTGTTCGGCCCATGAATGGCAAAGGGTTCACCCATCGAAAGTACTGCAGGTCGAGTAGGGCTCCGTAGGCAATGGTTGAAGCCGCGGCCACCAGCAGGCTTCCTCGGCGTTGAAACAAGACCGCCGCCGCCATGATCACGGCCATGAAAAGGAAAGGAAAGGGACTGGTCACGCCTCCGGTGAGGTAAATAAGGAAGGTGACGGCCAGAATGTCAAAGGCAAATTGGCCCGCCGCGAAAAGTCCGTGGCGACGCACCATGGGCAGGACACAGGCGCTCAAAAGGGTGACCGAAAAAAGCACGGCCGCATAGGCGTAAAGCGGGTTCAGGACCGGTTCGGAAATGTCCTGAGACAAGCGAAGCTGAAAAAGGAAAGTCACCGCCAAAAGAAAGACGGCGGCCAGAAGCCGCAGCACAAGGTGCATGTGCACCTTGCGTTGAAAGGCAGCACCTTCTTCGGCACCCCATGGAGCGCTCGAAGCCTTCGTCATGGTGGGACTCTTTTTTCTTGAAATCACGTGCCTCGAGAAACCACGTCCGCCAACTGAAAAATGGGCATGTACATGGCCACCAAAAGCCCGCCGATGGTGACCCCCAGAAAGACGATGAGCATGGGTTCCAGAAGAGATGTCAAGGCTTCCACGGTGGCGTCCACTTCTTCATCATAGAAGTCGGCCACCTTGGACAGCATGCTGTCCAGAGCCCCCGTGGCTTCACCAACGGAAACCATGTGGACGACCATGGGAGGGAAGATGCCGCTCTCCGCAAGGGGTTCCGAAAGGGTTCGGCCTTGAGACACGGCCTGCTTGGCCTCTCGAATGGCCTTTTCGATCACAGCATTGCCGGCCGTTGCCGCCACCAGTTCCATGCTTTCCAGGATGGGTACCCCGCTTCCGAGCATGGTTCCCAAGGTGCGGGTCACACGAGCCAGAGCGACCTTCTTGATGAGAAGGCCGAAGACGGGGACCTTAAGAAAGAGGCGGTCGGTAACATCTCGTCCGCGCCGCGTTTTGCGAAAGCGCGCAAAAAGAACGCCGAGCACGACCAGGCCAAGGATCATCCAATGGAAGTAATTTTTGGCGAAATCGCTCACGTTCATGACCACCAGGGTCAAGGCAGGCAAGCTGACGCCGGCATCTCGAAAGAGGCCGGCAAAGACGGGAATGACGTAAACGAGAATGACGGCAATAACGATGACGGCAATGGCCACCACGATGGCCGGATACGTCATGGCGCCTCGAACCTTCTTCTTCAGTGAGGCGACCTTTTCCAGGTAGGCGGCAAGGCGGGTCAGGGTCACATCCAAAATGCCACCCGCTTCCCCCGCCGCCACCAGGTTCACAAAAAGTTGGTCGAAAACTTTGGGGTGCTTACGCAAGGCTTCGGAAAAGGTAGCTCCCTCTTCCACGTCCTTTTTGAGCGCACGAAGGACTTTCCGAAAAGCCTTGTTTTCCGTTTGATCCCGAAGAATTTCCAAACATTGAATGATGGGCAGACCGGCATCGATCATGGTGGAAAACTGACGCGTAAAAAGCACCAAGTCCTTTTCTTTCACCTTTTCCTGAAGAACGGGAATGTATTCCAAAAGATCTTTGGGTTTGGGCTTGAGAGCCTTAAGCGAAAGGCCCTGGCGCTCCAATAGTTGGCGGGCAATGGTGAGATTATCTGCTTCTATTTCTCCTCGCACCTTCTGCCCTTTGCGGTTGATTCCTTTGTAGATGAATTCCGGCATGTTAGACTCCCTTAATCCCTTACCGTCGCTCGAAGCACTTCTTCCACCGAAGTGATGCCTTGCTTGAGCTTGTTAATGGCGCTTTGGCGCAGTGTGAGCATGCCCAGTCGAATGGCTTCCCGCTTGATTTCCGAAGCCGAGGCTCCCACCAGCACCAGATCTCGAATCTCATCCGTCATGGGCATGACCTCATAGAGGGCGATGCGGCCCCGATACCCCGTATTGGAACAGGCCGGGCAGCCTCGACCGCGATAGCACGTAAAAGTTCCCACATCCTCTTGCCGCACTCCGAGATCCACCAGGGTTTCCAAAGGTAAGTCTTCCGCAATGCGACATTCGGGGCACACGCGGCGAGCCAGCCGCTGAGCCAATACTAGGTTGACCGCGGACGCCACCAAAAAGGGTTCGATGCCCATGTTGAGCAACCGGTTCACGGTGCTGGGAGCATCATTGGTGTGCAGCGTGCTCAACACCAAGTGCCCCGTCAGGGCCGCCTTGATGGCGGTTTCGGCCGTTTCGAAATCCCGAATCTCGCCCACCATGATGATGTCCGGGTCCTGACGCAGAAAAGAGCGCAAGGCCGCCGCAAAGGTGAGCCCAATGGCCTCATGGACCTGCACTTGATTAATGCCGGGTAGGCTGAATTCCACCGGGTCTTCTGCCGTGGAAATGTTGTGGCTGATCTTGTTCAATTCAGAAAGGGCGCTGTAAAGTGTGGTCGTTTTTCCGCTGCCCGTCGGGCCGGTGACCAAAACCATGCCGTATGGCCGGTAGATGGCCTCCCGAAACAGATCCAGCTGCTTAGGTTCAAAACCCAGTTTGGTCATGTCCAACTGCAAATTGGACTTATCCAGGAGGCGCAGCACCACCTTTTCTCCAAAAAGGGTCGGCAGCACGGAAACGCGAAATTCCATCTCGCCGCTCTTGCTCTTGAGCTTGATGCGGCCATCTTGCGGAAGCCTGCGTTCCGCGATATCCAAGCGGCTCATGATCTTGAGTCGGGAGATGATGGCGTTGCGAAGCTGGTAAGGCGGCCGCATGACTTCGTAAAGCACCCCGTCGATGCGGTAACGCACCCTCATGACCTTTTCGTAACATTCCACGTGAATATCGCTGGCCTTTTTGCGAATGGCGTCCAGGAGAATGAGATTAACCAGCTTGACCACCGGCGCTTCTCCGGCCGCATTTTCCAAATGCACCAGGTCGATTTCCGGGGACTCCTCCATCACCTCTGCGTCCGCTTCTTCGCGGATCATGCCCATGACGGCTTCGAGATTCTCTTCTGTTCCGGCCGCCTGCACCGATTCCAAGGCCTTCTTAATCAGGCTTTCCGGAGCCACATGGACTCGAATGTTCTTTTGCGTGATAAAGCGAAGGTCGTCGATGGCGAAAAGGTTGCCCGGGTCGGATACGGCCACATGCAGGGTGCTTCCAACGACCCCCAGAGGAAAGACATGGTACTTCTGCATGACCTGAGGAGAAACGATCTCCAGGGCTTGCTTGGAAGCAGTCAGGCGAGCCGGATTGACCATGGGAACACGAAACTGCTTGGCCAGAAACTCGCTCAGAATCTTTTCGTCGATCACACCCTGCCGAATGAGAATGGTTCCCAACCGATCCCCGTTGCGGCTCTGCTCTTGCAAAGCACGCTCCAGGTCCTTTGGCGCAATCAGTCCGGCATCCAGCAACAATTGGCCGATTTTGCTTCTCTTCAAGGAAGGCCGATCTAAGCCTTTTTCCTGTGTACCCATCCCCGTCATCATAGGTGCTCGGCTACCCGCTCCTCAAGCTGTTCTTCATCCACAAGTCTCTTTCAGAACATCGCCTTTTTGCCCAAAAACTTTAACCCCTTTTTTCATCGCCGCCTCGAGGCCATTTTTTCAATGGGAAAAAAGATAGAAAAACAAATTAGTTACACATCTTTTCGGGCCAGAAAACATTTTTCTTTTGATGCAAAAAACGGTGTGTATTTGGCTTGACAGCCGGAATTTCGTGAGTACTATGACGCCGATTTTTTGGGGCAAACCATAAGAAAACGCGGAGGTGATCGCCATGATTTGTCAAACGGTGAAGGCGGGTTTGGACTGCGCCTTCATGACCAAGACCGGCTGCGGGTACAATGGGGGCTCTTGCCATCAGGTGGTGGAACAGTGCGAAGGATGCCAGCGGGTCGTTGAGGTCCCGGCGGGGCGTTTCTGTGCCAGTTATCCCAATCCCCACATCAAGTGGAAGACGGGGCACTGCAACTTTGCAACCCATGTCAAGGCGCCCGTGACCTCACAGCAGGCAAAGATCAACCCCTTGAAGGCTTCCAAGCGGGCGTCCAAATCCAAGTAAGTCGCACCATCCTTCAGGATGGCACAGAGAGCCGCCCTCATGCTTACGATGCCTGAGCTTCGGCTCTCTTTTTTTATCTTCTCTCGCCTTGACGAGGCGTCCGCCTCGTTTCCCTAAAACCTCTTCCGAATGATTCCCATTGACTTGCTTCTTCCATGTCGTTATGTGAAAAACTCTTTCGGCAGCGTCCTGAAGCGTGTCCGAGAATTCATGAGAAATTCGGGCGCGGCCGCTTCGTGATTGTTGTCATGCAAAAAACAGCCTTTCATGTCCATGATTTTCTAACGTAGGGTTCAAGGAAAGGTTCGCGACGTCGTGGCAGCACAAATTCTTACCGGAAACCAAACAGCAGCCTTGGCAGCAAAATTGTGCCGAGTTCAGGTGGTCGCCGCCTATCCCATCACGCCCCAGTCCAAGATTCCCGAGGTGCTTTCCGAGTATGTGGAAAGGGGCGAGCTGCAGGCGGAATTCGTTCGCGTGGAAAGTGAACATTCCGCCATGGGGGTCTGTATTTCCGCCTCCCTCGTGGGCGCCCGCGCCTTTACCGCAACGGCCGCCAATGGACTGGCCTACATGCATGAACAGCTTCACTGGGCCGCGGGAGCGCGCGTGCCCATTGTCATGCCGGTCACCAACAGAGGACTGGGCGCCCCATGGACCATTTTGAACGACATGCAGGACAGCATCGCTCAAAGGGACACGGGCTGGATGCAGCTTTATTGCCAGAACAATCAGGAAATCCTCGACCAAATTATCCTCGGCTACAAGGTTGCGGAACGGCTCCTCGTGCCGGTGATGGTCTGTTTTGACGGATTTCGCCTCTCCCACACCATGATGCCTGTGGATGTGCCCGACCAAGAGGCCGTGGATGCCTTTCTGCCGCCTTTTACCCCACCATATCAGTTGGATCCCGAACGGCCAATCAACATCAATCCGGTGGTCATGACGGATCCCCTTCCGGGGTCTGACGGCCGCCTACACCCAGGGTACATGGGCATTCGTCGACGCCTTCAAGAGGCCTTGGAGTCGGCTGTGGACGTCATAGCGGAAGAGGGTCGAATCTTTGGGGAGCGCTTCGGCCGAAGCTACGAGCACCCCATCATTGAATACCAATTGGACGATGCCGAGATCGTTTTTGTCACCATGGGTTCTTTGGGCAGTGAGGCTTCTGAGGCCTGTGATCTTCTGCGGGAACAGGGCATCAGGGCGGGTGTGGCCAGCCTTCGTGTCTTTCGACCGTTTCCCAAGCAGGCCGTTCGGGATTCTCTTTGCCGGGCACCACGGCTGGCTGTGGTGGAAAAAGCGATCAGTTACGGCCTGGAAGGCGCTTTGGCGACGGAAATCAAGGCGGCGCTCTACGGTTTGAACGACAGGCAGCCCATCGTCGCCAATTACATCGTCGGTCTTGGAGGCAAGGACGTCAAACCGTCAGACCTTTGCGACATCGCGCGCCAGGCCTTGACGTTCGGCCGCCATGAGGACGCACCATCCCATGCCATTTGGTTTTCCAATGAAATTTAACGAACAAGGACGGATTATGCCCACCGCATTGATGGATCTTCCCGAAAAAGAATACATTCTGCCCGGCACACGAACCTGCGCCGGATGCGGCCTTCCCATCGCCTACCGCCACATCCTCAAGGCCTTGGGTCCCAAGACCATTGTGACCCTGCCGGCCTGTTGCCTCACCATTTTGCACGGCATGTACCCCAAGACGCCGGTGCTCGTGAATGCCGTCAACAACGTCTTTGGGGGGACCGCCGCTTCGGCTTCTGGACTAGCCGCCGGCCTGAAAGCTTTGGGCAAAGACGACTATGTGGTCCTGGCCATGGCTGGAGACGGGGGCACGTTCGACATGGGCATTCAAGCGCTCAGCGGCGCCGCAGAACGCCAAACCAACTTTATCTACGTCTGCTACGACAATGAAGCCTACATGAACACGGGTGTGCAGCGTTCCAGTGCCACGCCGTCCGGAGCCATCACGACGACGACTCCGGTGCGCCCCAAGGAACAGCCGAAAAAAGATTTCATTCAAATCATGGAAGCCCATCACCCGGCATACCTGGCCACCACGTGCTCGTCCTACCCCATGGACCTCTATGACAAATTTTCCAAGGCTCGCCACATTCAGGGAACGCGCTTCATTCACCTGACCGTCCCCTGCCCTGCGGGCTGGGGCTTTCCCACGCGGGAAACCATCAAAATTGGTCGACTGGCCGTCGAAACCGGCGTGATCGTCCTCTACGAAGTGGAAAACGGTGTGTTTCGCCTCACGGGAAAGAGCCTGAGTTTGGCCAAGACACGACGCAAACGCCCCGTGGAAGATTACCTTAAGAGGCAGGCGCGCTTTAAGAAAATGACGCCCGAACAGATGGAGGCGTTTCAGAAAGAGGTGGATGCGCGATGGGAAACCCTTCTCGCTCGGGCCGGTTTCTAGCAGCCCGGACGAGAACGCCCATCTTGCATCCTCCACCAGCCATCCATCATCCCCACTAAAGGGAGAAAACACAGCGACCGCGCGGTTAAAGACACCAGCCTGTGCGGGGGTGGCGGTTTTAAGCCTGCTCGGAAGGCCTCGAGCCATGAGTCCGAAAAGGCCGTGTGTGGGCGAGGCGCACGTCGCAAAAACCCACGCCGGCATCTTTTTTCCCTTTCCCTCAACACCCCCTTGACTTTCCTGCCGTCATCGATGTTTTGTAGTGAAAGAGTAGAAAATTGGTCCGATTGGAAGTGGATCATGAAATTTGTGAAAAATTGTCGTGCGGATGCCACGAAGGATGTGGCGGAAGCTCCGGTAGGTCTGCCCATGAAAAAACGACATTGTTCCAATTTGGGAGCGGAGTCTCCGGCCTTGGCCATTAAGAACTATGAAGAGGGTCACGCGGATTCAGAGGCCGACATCGCTCGGCCTGCGGCTTCTCGCCCGAATGACGGCTTCCGTTGCGACACGGAAACGCCCAGCCCGGTCTCGGTCTGCATGGAGTGCGACAACGATTCGGGCTGCGAATGGCCGGCGGTAGGGAGTCAACAAACACCGTGACAACGAAGCGATCGGCAGACAGCTTACCCCGAGTGGTGTCTTTGGCCGTGAGCCGAAAAAAGGGCACACGCAAGATCTGCGTACCAGAGGTTGTTTTGGTCGCCGAGAAAGGTATTGCTGGGGATGCCCATGCAGGTCCCGGCGATCGGCAGGTCAGTTTTCTTGCTTCGGAGAGCATTCAAAGGCTCTGCGCGCAAGGCCTACAGGTGGACTTTGGCGATTTTGCCGAAAACATAGCCACCGAGGGTGTGGACTGGCTCTCCGTGCCCATAGGGACCCGCTTTGCGCTGGGCAAGGAAGCGGTGGTCGAGGTCCGTCGCATCGGCAAGGAATGCCATGGGAAGTGCGCCATTTTCTACCAGGCGGGCAATTGCATCATGCCCCGAGAAGGGGTGTTTGCCCGCGTCATTCAAGGTGGGCGCGTTCGGGTAGGCGATGTGATTCGCCGCGTGGATGCGTGAATGCAGCTGCATTGAAGCACCCTTAATCCAAAAAAACAAAAGGGGGAGGCAAAAACCATGAAGCCTTTCGGCCCCATTTCCAGCCGCCAGCAAGCACTCAAGACGGCCGAGTTCATTTGGTCTCGGCCACAAGATCCCCTGCTGCGCTCTCTTCCCCTTGATGAGGTTCGGTTCCTCGAAGGAGGTGCCGTGGAAATTGCCGGCGAGCTGTACCCGGCCCATCGCGCGGTGAGAGCCCTTGCCGACCACATCTGGGAACATCGCCGCCTTTGGCGGGACGCCGCCAAGAGGGCCATTTTGGGGGATGAGGTTATTGACTGCGGGTGCTGAAGGTGAACCTACACGCAGGGACCGTCATGCCGATTTACCAAGGGGTTCCGGCAGACTTTTTCGGCTGTCTCTTGTCAAAGATTCTTCAGATCGATTAAGCCCGTTCGAGAAGCAGATTGGCCACGGCGACGGACGCCGGTGCTTGACCTTCACCGTGGGCCGATTTTGTGAAATGAGGCGCAGTACCCTTACTCGGCGCCGCCAAGGGCTGGTTTATCGGGGGGCTGAATAGAGGCCTTTTCGTGAAGCGGGGCCTTCGGCCGTCCCAACAGAACCGCCTCTGGCCGTCCGCAGGCGCGCCGACCAGCACGCAAGCCGGTCTTTCGGAACACGGCCGTGCGGCCGGCTTCAAACCCAACGCATGAGGATACTTCCCCAGGTAAATCCCGCCCCAAAGGCGGACATGACGAGGTAGTCGCCCTTCTCCAAAAGGTTTTTTTCGACGACGGCTTCGTACAGGCACAGGGGAATGGTGGCGCCGGTGGTGTTGGCGAAGCGATCAATGTTGATGATGACCCGATCCATGTCGAGCCCCATGCGGTTGGCGCAGGCTTCGATGATGCGCAAATTGGCCTGATGGGGAATGAAGACCTTGACGTCTTTTCCGGAAAGGCCGTTGCGTTCAAGGATTTTGACGGACACATTCGCCATCTCTGTGACGGCGAACTTAAAGACCTTTTTCCCTTCTTGGTACACATAGTGCTCTCGAGCTCTGACCGTTTCTTCACTGGCGGGACGACGGCTTCCCCCTGCTTTCATGTGCAGATGGGGTTCTCCGACGCCGTCGATCCTTTGAATAAAATCTAAAACCCCATAGCCCTCTTCATCACAGGGTTCCAGGAGCACCGCACCGGCGGCGTCGCCAAACAGGACACAGGTGTTTCGATCCGTATAATCGATGATGCTGCTCATGACATCGGCGCCGATGGCCAGGACTTTGTCGTACCGGCCCGACTCGATCATCTGCACCCCTGTCGTCATGGAAAAAATGAAGCCCGAGCAGCCCGCGGAAAGGTCAAATCCCCACGCCTTGTCTGCCCCAATGGCCCGTTGCACCAAACAGGCCGTGGAGGGAAAGAACATGTCGGGCGTGACGGTCCCTACGATGATCGCATCCACCTCGGCGGCCGAAACCCCGGCGCGATCCAAGCACTCCCGGGCAGCTCGAGCGGCCATGTAGGAACACCCTAAGCCGGGTTCCAGGATACGCCGTTCCCGAATGCCCGTTCGCGTCACGATCCATTCATCGGTGGTGTCCACCATTTTTTCCAAATCTTCGTTGGTCAGTTTCCGTTCGGGAAGAAAGCGTCCCACGGAACGGATCCGCACCCGACGTCGGCTCATGGCTCATCCTTTCACATCACGCCTTTGTAGTATCCCCCGTCGATGTGGATGGACGCTCCCGTGATGTACCCGGCGTGTTCCGACGCGAGAAAGGCCACGAGGGCCGCAAATTCTTCGGGAGTACCCAAACGACCCATGGGAATGGTGGCACGCCATCGATCGATGACCGCCTCCGGCGTGGTTCCTTCCTTTTGGGCTGTCACCACGGCCAGGCTACGCACCCTCTCGGTGAGTGTGTAGCCGGGACAGACGTTGTTCACCGTGATGTTGTAGGGGGCCAATTCGTTGGATAAGGTTTTGGCCAAGCCCACCACCCCGGATCGAATGGTGTTGGAGAGAATCAGGCCGTCAATGGGCTGTTTGACCGAAACCGAGGTCATGTTGATAATGCGGCCCCAACGCTTCTCCATCATGACCGGCACGGCTTCCCGTGTCATGACGATGGTGCTCAGGAGATTTAAGCGAAACCCGAAATGCCACAAATCCTCATCGATTTCGAGAAAGCTCTTGGCAGGCGGCCCCCCGGCATTGTTAACCAAAATATCCACGGTGCCGAAATGGTCAAGGCCCTGGCGAATAAAGTGACGAGCCTGTTCGGAAACGGTCACGTCGGCTGGAATCCCGATGACCTCGCTTCCCGTTGCCGCCGTAATCTCTTCCACCGCCTTAGGAAGTTCAGGATCGTCTAACCCGCAAATGGCCACTTTGGCCCCTTCCCGGCACAATGCCATGGCCACAGCCTTTCCCAATCCCTGACTGGCTCCAGCCACAAAAGCCACCTTGCCATTAAGCCCCAGATCCATAAGCCCTCCTTTGCTTGAACTCCACGGCTGTCTTCGGCTCACCAACACCCCGTATGCAACCGAAGCATGGCCGGAGTATAGCCGCCGATTTTCTGGTAGATGAAAAAAGGGGGCATCACTTGAAGTTCCTGCCCGCTGCCCTTGCCACATTCCATATGCACAAGCTTCGCCGGCGCGTCGTGGTGCGAATGGATGAGGGTCAGCCGCTTTGGGCGCAGTCCGGCTTGCATGGAGGCCATCACCAAATCGTCCAGCCGAGATGCCGGATAAATCACGGCCAAACGTCCTCCTTTTCGTAGAAGGTAGGATGCAGACTGCAACATATCCTGCACCGCGCCGCATATCTCGTGCCGAGCCATCGCCTTTTGGAGGTTCGGATTCATTCTTCCCGAACGAAGCCGGCGATAGGGAGGATTGGAGACCACAAGGTCAAATCCTTCCGGTGGAAAAACCTCTTGCACGTCCTTCCAGTCCATGCACAGAATACGCACGCGGTCGGCCAATCCGTTAATTTCCGCGTTTTTCACGGCCAAGGCCGCCAAATGTTTCTGAATTTCCACACCCACCCATTGCGATCCAGCCTGCCGCATCGCTAAGGCCAACAGCACCACGCCGCACCCTGTTCCCAATTCCATGATGCGATCCGTGGCCCTAACGCGGGTTAGCCCTGCCAGGAGCACCGCATCAATGGAAAACCGATAGCCCCGCCGGTCCTGGTAAAGGGACAAATTCCCCTGAAAGAGGCGGTCACAGGTGACGGCATCCCCGTCGTTCACACCTCCATCAAGGTTCACCTCTCCTCGGGCAACCAACATAGAACCAGGCATGATCACGACCTCACACCCATCTCCAGAACGGGCCGCCATGAGCGGACGCGAAAGCGGGAAGCGGCGCATCTTGGCGGTTCATGAAGACGACGCGCCGACCGTCTCTGCCGGATCCATGGAATGCATGACAAGACCGCTGAACACTTTCGGATAAAAATACGTGGCCTTGTGCGGCATAATCAAGCCGGCTCGCGCCACATCCCTAACCTGGTCCACTCGCGTTGGATTGACGAAAAAGCCCATGGCCGCCTCTCCGGCGGCAATGGCGGCCAGAGCCTCGTCGCAATCATGGCAGAAGCAAATGTTTTCCGCATCGGACAAATACGCCTCATCCAGGCCCAAAAGGCCTCGCAGCACGAGATGATCCACGATCACCACATCCAGGTCACGCAACACCTCGGGAAAGCCTCTGTTCGCGAGAAAAGACCGAGCGGCGTTCCTATCCACGTGAAGCACCCAATAGGCATCGCCGCCATGGTACACGAATCCGATGGCCGTCTCCTTCAGGGCACGGAAAGATGCCAAACGCTCCAGCCACGCTGCCCGTCCTGCATCACTCATGGGATAAGACAACACCTTAAAAAACGGTTCGCCCTCGGCGATGACCTTTGACGCCCTGCGCACCTCCAGGCGAGGCAACAACCGGTGGGTGGGCAGCACCACAAGACCGTCGTCTTCCATGGGACAAAAGTAGGTGAGCACATAATGAAAAGGCGCGGTGTGCGGAGCGTCGCGATGTTTTTCCATCATGAGGCGACGATAATTGAGGGCGGTTTCATACCGATGATGGCCGTCGGCAATGAAAATGTCCTTATCCGCCATGAGGCTTTGAAGATGCTGCACCTCTTCGGCATGCTTCATGCGATAAAGGCGGTGTAGGCAACCCCGAAAATCTTGACATTGCACCAAGGCTTCCCCGCTTTGGTGCGCTTCCAGAAGCTCCCGCACGCGCCCATCGGCATCGCTAAACAACACGAAAATGGGACTGAAATGCACGTGGCACTGCATCAAAAGGGCCAGCCGTTCGTCTTTGACCTTTTGAAACGTGCGTTCGTGAGGCCGCACGCATCCTTGCCCGAATTCTTCGAGGCGAAGCAGACCAAAGAACCCTTGACGAACCTTGCGAGCCCCCTGAAACGGGTATTCAAGGGCATAGGGGAAAAAGGCCGGCTGTGATTCGCGCACAAGGATGCCTTCCCGGCACCACTGATGAAGATATTGGGAAGCACGCGTGTGCGCGTTGTTCTGAGGTGTATCCTCATCCGTTGTCTTTCCTCGTTCGAGACGAATCATGTGATAAGGATGCATGGCATAAAAGGCATCTTGTTCCGCAGGACTGATGATGTCGTACGGGGGTGCCATCACGCGACCAAGATCCCCCACGCGGTCGAGGTTGTAACGAAGCGCGCGAAAAGGAGCTACGACGGCCATGAATACATTGCCTTTCTTGAAAGAGAAAGAGGTTCTCGGTGCCCCGCCTTTCGGTGAAACACCGTTCCAAGTAAGCAAGCTCTGACAACGCCTCCGTATCACACGAGCGCCTCGTAAGCAAGAAGGCCCTGCACACCCTCACTCTCCGGACAGCCCACGAAAATCGTAGCCAGAAAAGGGCAATCCCATAAAATCCATCACCCAGCGGGCGAGATCGAGCCAGTGCATGGAAAATTCCACCACAGCATGATCACTGGAAGCGATGACACTCTCGGACCGCGGAAAATGTTTTTCCGGAACAGGCACAGCCATCGCTTCCCCGGCGAGGCCGTGCTTCTGAAGAGATTCCCTGTATCGAGCGGCCAGTTCACCGCTTTGACTCATGGGCGCATCAAAGAGAAAGTGCACTTCCACGGGGGGAAAAGCTTGAAGGAACGAAAGAATCGCCTTCAGGGCAACCTCGGTGACTTCGGATAGGCGATAGCTTCGAGAGAGGCCCGCCACATCGCGCAAAGCGCCGTCATTGGCCAAGACCATGGGCCTTTGGAGAAAAAGGCTTTCCACCGTGATGTGCACATTATGGGCGTCCACCCACAAAGGGTAGCGACGCCACCGAGTGCCGCGCACCCTTTTGGCCAGCCGATGCAACGCACGACTTTGTGAAAACACACCTCGGCGAAGGAGATCTCGGTCGGTGCGCACCAAGGCAAAGCGATCCCCGACCCACTGCAGAGCGGCTTCGCGCGGGTAGCCTCGGTCTTGAAACCAAAGAAAGTCGCGGGCCGCCTGGTAAATTTTTTCACCAGAAGCCGCTTGCTGGCACGAAGGCATGGTCAACATCTGGTCAGAGAGGTTATTCGAGAATAGGGTAATTGACGCCAATGGCATAAATCAAGATTTGACTCCATGGCGTCAGGATGCGTGCTTGGGAAGGGAGCGCACCATGGCGGTTCAGGGTTCAAAGGGACCGGCAGGTGGCGGCCCCTTGTTTTAAGAAATGGATTTTCGACGGTCTAGCTTTTGGAAGCGGCTCTCTCTTGGGCTTTGCGCATTTCTTCCGCTCGCAATTCCTTTCGCAAAATCTTGCCCACCATGGTCTTCGGCAGCGACTCTCGAATCTCTACAGCTCTCGGCACCTTATAGGCAGCCAGCTTGGATTTGCAAAACTGAATGATTTCCTCTTCCGTCACCGTCTCCCCTGGTTTGGGAACGATAAAGGCCTTCACCGTTTCTCCCCGGTACGGGTCGGGCACGCCCACCGCCACTGCATCCAAAACCTTGGGATGCGTGTAGAGCACCTCGTCAATCTCCCGAGGATAAATGTTGTAGCCTCCGGCAATAATCATGTCCTTTTTGCGATCCACAATATAAAAGTAACCGTCCTCGTCCATCGTGGCCACGTCTCCGGTGTACAACCAACCATCGCGCAGCGTCGACGCCGTCTCTTCGGGCATGTTCCAATAGCCAAGCATCACCTGAGGGCCTTTGACGGCCAGCTCGCCGGGTTGGCCCACAGGAGCCTCGCTCACACCGTCTTCCAGGCTGATGATTCGCGCATCTGTGCTTGAAACGGGAATGCCGATGGATCCCGGTTTTCTCGTTCCGCTGATTGGATTGACATGCGTGACGGGACTTGCCTCGGAGAGCCCATAGCCTTCCACGATAATGCAGCCGGTCATGTCTTCAAATTTCTTCAGCACCTCCACCGGCATGGGCGCGGAACCCGTGATGCAGAATCGAATGGAGGACAAATCGTAGTCCTTGACCTTGGAATGATTGACCAAAGCCACGTATATGGTGGGCACGCCCGGAAACAAGGTCGGCTTGCTTTTGTGCAAAAGCTTGATAAATTCATCGACATCAAACTTGGGAACCACAATGGTGGCACAGCCACCGTACAGAGAGAAGTTCATGCAGACCGTCATGCCGAAAACGTGAAAGAAGGGCAATATGGCCACCAGCCTCTCCCGACCCCATCGAAAATCAGGGAACCACGCGGCCACTTGCAGCACATTGGCCAAAATGTTGCGATGGCTCAACATGACGCCCTTAGACACGCCCGTGGTTCCTCCGGTGTACTGCAACAGGGCCAGGTCATCCAGGGTAGCGGCGCAGGAATCCGTGAGCGGCGAATGCTTAGCTAGAAGCTGAGAAAAATTCACGATGCGGCGTCCATCGTAAGGGACGGCCATGAACAAGTTCTGTTTCTTGGCCTTGATGGGATACAGAAACCTGAAAAGGAAGGGCAAATATTCTCGAAGGCTGGTCACCACCACCGTACGAATTTTGGTAGAGGCCAAGACCTTTTCCACCTTGGGAAAGAGATGGTCCAAGACAAAGAGCACCTCGGCTCCGGAATCTTGCCACTGGTGCTCCATTTCCCTTTCCACATACATGGGATTGGTCATCACCCCCACGCCACCCACCCACAGGGTCGCGTAATAAGCGATCATAGTCTGAGGGCAGTTGGGAAGCATGATGGCCACCCGTGTCCCTTTGCCTACGCCCATGTCCTTGAGCGCCGCAGCCAGACGCAGCACCTGATCCCAAAACTGCCTGTAGCTCAACTTGGCGCCGAAGAACTCCGTGGCCGTATTTACGGCATATTTTTCCGCCGTTCGAGACACCAGGACCGGAAGCGGCCAATTGGGAAACTCGATCTCTTGAGGCACCTTGCTGTTATAATGTCTAAGCCATGGGCGATCCATGCACGTCCTCCTCCACATCCCCTTCCGTTATTCTCCGACGCACCCCTACCTTTCCCCGAGTGGCTTTCCCCTTCCCACTCACTCCAAGGCCCCGAGGACATACCTTGACAGGGCCTGGCGGCCCGTCCTCCGCCGTGAGCCCTTGCCGTTGAATTCTCAGCCCGGCGTTTGACCGCGACCCGCGCCGCACTCGCACGCCGAGCCCACTTTCACTAACACGTGCTTTTCATCTTGCGGACTTCTTCCGTAAAGGCCGGAATAAATTTAAACAGATCCTCCACAATGCCGTAATCGGCCTTGGTGAAAATGGGGGCTTCCGGATCCTTATTCACCGCCACGATGTACTTGGAAGATCCCATGCCCGCCAGGTGCTGAATCGCCCCGGAAATGCCCACGGCGATGTACAGATTCGGGTTGACCACCTTGCCCGTTTGGCCCACTTGATCGGAATGGGGCCGCCAGCCCGCATCCACGGCCGCTCGCGACGCGCCCACCGCGGCGCCCAGTTCCTTGGCCAGCTGTTCCAAAATGGCGAAGTTTTCCGCAGCCTTCATGCCCCGGCCACCCGAAACAATGATTTCCGCCTCCGTCAGTTCCACTTTGCCCGTGGTATCCAGTTCCACGCCCAGAGCTTGCGACCGAGCCTCCGGGAGATCAACGGGCACCTTTTCCACCTGAGCCTGTCGCGTGGCGTCCGCCGCCTGGCAATCCATGACATTGGGTCGGCAGGAAATCATGGGCAAAGCTCCATCGGCCCATTCGCACCAGGCCAAGCACTTGCCGGCAAAAATGGGGCGTTTGGCCTTGATAACGCCACCGTCACACACCACCTGAATGCAGTCCTGCGCCAATCCGGTCTGTAGCCTCGCCGCCAGCCGGGCGCTGAGGTCCTTGCCGTCCACCGAAGCCGGCAAGAACACCGCGGCAGGCTGCCATTGCTCGATGAGGGAGGCCACCACCGGCACGTACAGTTCCGGCACATAATTTTCCAGCGCCGCGTCGTCCGCCACAAACACCTTGTCCACGCCGTAATAGCCCAATTCCACCGCCTTTTCGCCCACGCCACATCCCACGGCAATGCCGTAAAGGGGCAGATTCAACGCATCGGCCACCTTGCGCGCTTCACTGGCTACTTCAAACGACACGCGGCGAAAATTCCCCGCACGAAACTCCGCAATGGATACCACACAGTCGGCCATTTCTTATCTCCTTACGCTCCCATGGCGTTGATCATCTCGTCTTTCGTGATCCCCTTGCCTTAAATCACCTTGGCCTCTTCATGCAGCGCCTTGACCAAAGCCGCCGCTTTGCCTTCCGTGTCCAGTCCGTCGTCAATGATACGGCCGGGCTTGCGCTCAGGAGGCATTTCCAGAGACACTATGCGAATCTTGGCGGCCTGCGCGCCACATTCGTCGGCACTCAGCCCCAGGTCGGCAAGCTTTTTCATTTCCAAAGGTTTCTTCTTGGCCTTCATGATGCCGGGAAGAGACGCATAGCGCGGGTTCCACACGGCATGAGACCCACCCATGGTCACCAAGGCGGGAAGGCTGGCCTGCAGCGTCACCTTGCCACCCTCGATGGGCCGTTCAATGGTCACGGTCGAACCGTCGGATTCCAGGGACACCGCCAAACCCAGATGGGGCCACCCCAAAAGCTCCGCCACCATGGGCCCTCTTTGCGCCAAGTCGTAATCCACGGCACGGGATCCACACAAAACAATGTCAGGCTCCAGCCCTTGCACCGCGGCCGCCAGAGCTCGAGCGACGCCCAAGCTGTCGCTGCCTTCCAGAGCCTCGTCGTCCAAGAGAACACCCTTGTCGGCGCCCATGGCCAGGGCGGTACGAACGGATTCCACCACGCGCTGCGGCCCCCAGCTGACGATGGTCACCGTGCCGCCATGCTTTTCCTTGAGGCGAAGCGCCGCTTCCACGGCAAATTCGTCATAAGGATTGATGATCCACTTGAGATCCTGTGTGACGATGGATTGCCCGTCCGGCGCGATTCGAATGACCGATTCCGTGTCCGGCGTTTGCTTGAGAAGCACCACAATGTTCACGACCTGTCCTCCTTTTCCAATGTCACGAGCTGCTTCACCCTCCACGATGTCGCCCATCATTTGGCGCGGGCGAAACGCCTAAAGCCTTCATCACCATGCCAAG
Source organism: Desulfosoma caldarium (assembly GCF_003751385.1). NCBI lineage: Bacteria > Pseudomonadati > Thermodesulfobacteriota > Syntrophobacteria > Syntrophobacterales > Syntrophobacteraceae > Desulfosoma > Desulfosoma caldarium. The sequence goes on from NZ_RJVA01000010.1 coordinate 554,167, forward strand.
CGGCCATGAGAAGCGTGCCCAAGGAAACCCTCATGGCTTATTTCGTCGAAGCGCAGAAGCATGGCCCTTTTGCACCACCCGTTTCCTCAGCGTCTTTTGCCCTCAACGTTCACCGGCCTTAGAGGCCACTGTCCCCGGTACCCATTGGAGCGCAGGCGCACGCGTTATGGCTTCTTTGGGCGCGGGCCGAGGACCCGCGCTCCAGGCACCCTCTTTCTTTATCCCCAAAAGCCCACCTTTCTCGGGAAATGCCCCCCGCGCGGAGCCCAAAAAATCCCTGAAGCACCACCGTCGCGCACCTTACACGAAGTCTTTGGCAAAAGCCAAGCAAAAAATGAATGATACTTCATTCATGTGCGCCGGCTGCTCTCTCTTCGCCATGATGGCGTTTGAGGTAAACCATCAAGACGGAAAGGGCCGCCGGCGTCATGCCGGGAAGGCGCGAGACCTGGCCCAGGTTTTCGGGACGCACAGCGATGAGTTTTTGTCGCACTTCGTTGGAAAGCCCCGGAATGCCTTCATAGGAAAAATCTTCAGGAATGCGCACCCTTTCCACATTTCGAAATTTGTTGATCTCCTTTTGTTGCCGCTGTAGGTAGCCTTCGTACTTGCACTCCACTTCCACCTGTTCTCGAACGCGCTCCGGAAGGGGTTCGAAAGGCGGCGCCAGGTGGGCCACATCGTCGTAGGTTAGTTCCGGTCGTTTGAGCAGCCGGTCTAAGGTCAAGGGTTCTTCCAGGAGCGCGCTGCCCTTGGCGGCAAGGTAGGCATTGACTTCGGCGGAAGGAAAAAGGCGGTGGCTTCGCAGCCGTTTCAGCTCTGCTTCGATGGCCCGCTTTCGCTCCACGAGTTCTTTGTAGGTGTCGCGGCTGTGCAGACCCAGCTGGTAACCCAGTTCCAGAAGCCGAAGATCCGCGTTGTCTTCTCGAAGCCACAACCTGTATTCGGCTCTTGAGGTAAACATGCGATAGGGTTCATTAGTGCCCCGGGTCACCAGGTCATCCACCATGACCCCCATATAGGCTTGGGAGCGGTCCAGGACAAAAGGAGGGCGCCCTTGGGCTCTGAGGGCCGCGTTGATCCCCGCCCACAAGCCTTGTGCCGCCGCTTCTTCATAGCCGGATGTGCCGTTGATTTGACCGGCCATGAAGAGTCCGGCCACCTTTTTGGTTTCCAGGGTGCGTTTGAGTTGGGTCGGCTGCACGAAGTCGTATTCAATGGCATAGGCCGGCCTCATGATTTCCGCTTCTTCCAGGCCGGAAATGCTTCGAACGAGGGTCAGCTGGATGTCATAGGGCAGGGAATTACCCGTACCGCTGGCATAGATTTCTTCCGTATCCAACCCCTCCGGCTCCAGAATGATCTGGTGCTCTTCCTTGTGAGGAAATTTCATGACCTTGTCTTCCAAAGACGGGCAGTAGCGGGCAGACACTCCCTTGATGGTGCCGTTGTACAACGGAGAAAGATGAATGTGGCGACGGACAATCTCATGGGTACGAGGGTGCGTGTGGCCCACGTGACAGGACACTTGCGGCAAGGCAATGCGGTCGGTAAAAAGGGAAAAGGGTCGAGGATCCGAGTCTCCGAGTTGTTCTCGAAAACGGCTGAAATCAATGGATCGCCGATGCAGCCGCGCCGGCGTACCCGTTTTCATGCGCCCCATCTGGAATCCCAGGTCTTTGAGCTGATCGGCTAGCGCGATCGACGGCAATTCCCAGGCTCGGCCGGCGGGAATGTGCGCCGTGCCAATGTGAATGAGGCCGTGAAGAAAGGTGCCGGTGGCCAGCACCACACATCGAGCGCCATAAAAGACACCCAATTGGTCCACCACGCCGACGACGGTCGACCCTTCTACCACAAGGGATTCCACTAGGGCTTGTTTGAGCTCCAGGTTGGCTGTTTTCTCAATTTCGTGCTTCATGGCCGTGCGATAGCGCACCTTGTCGTTTTGCGTGCGTGTGCCGCGAACGGCGGGACCTTTTTTGGTGTTCAGTCGTCGAAACTGAATGGCAGTGTGATCGGTCACCCTGGCCATGACGCCTCCGAGGGCGTCCACTTCCTTGACCAAATGCCCTTTGCCGATTCCCCCTACGGAGGGCGAACACGGCATGTGGGCCACGGTGTCCAAATAGAGGCTCAGAAGAAGAGTGCGGCACCCCATGCGGGCGGCGGCGATGGCGGCTTCACATCCCGCATGGCCGGCCCCGACTACAATCACATCATAGGTCAAACTCATGCTGGTCTATCCTTCCCAACTCCTATATACTTCATGCGTCCCGCAATTTGTCACGAGAAATGGAGGACCTTTTTCGGCCCATGGTCACCGGTACCAAGCCCTATCGGGACTACAACAGCTACCTGCGAAACCTTTTTCAGTGCCGAGTGCACAAGATCAGCCTGGACGCCGGACTGACCTGCCCCAATCGCGACGGTACCCTCGGAACCTCCGGCTGCATCTACTGCAATCCTCGAGGTTCGGGAACCGGCGCTTATTCCAAGGGGCTTTCCATTCAGGACCAGATTCGAGACGCCAAATCTTATCTCGCCGCACGATACAAGGCCAAGAAATTTTTGGCCTATTTTCAGTCGTTCACCAACACGTACGCCCCTCTGGAAAAGCTTCGCCAAATTTACAGTGAGGCCTTGAGCGATCCTGACGTGGTGGGCCTGAGCATCGGCACACGGCCTGATTGTGTGCCGAACGCCGTCTTAGACTATCTGCAATCCCTTTCGCAAAGGTACCTGATCTGGCTGGAATACGGTCTGCAGTCGGCTCATGACGCTACGCTGCGACGCATCCACCGGGGCCACAATGTAACTCAGTTCGTGGACGCCGTGGAAAGAACCCGGGCGCGAAACCTTCCCGTTTGCGTCCACGTCATTTTAGGACTTCCTGAAGAAACCCTGGACCAGATGATCGCCACCGCTAAGTTTCTCAGCCGTTTGGACATTCAAGGGGTCAAAATTCATGTTCTTTATGTGGTGCGCGGCACCGCATTGGAAAGGCTGTATCGGGAGGGGCACTATCGATGTCTGACGAGGGAGGAATACGTTGAAGCCTGCGCGGCCTTTTTGGCCCATTTGCCTTCCCATGTGATCGTGCAGCGGGTGACGGGAGATCCCCATCCCAAAGAGCTGGTGGCGCCGTCATGGACCCTGGAGAAACAGAAAAACCTTCAGGCTCTCCTGGCCCACATGGACCGAAAAGGTCTCTTTCAAGGAAAGTTCTGTACCCTGCCGCAGGCCACGTCTTTTCCCCTGCCGGTTTAAGGCTTCTACCGCCCGGCCCAGGCTACCTGAATTTTTGGCACCTCTTCTCACCCCTCATGGCGCCTTTAAAAAAGCCCTTCTCAAAGAAGACTTTGCAGGAGCGGCGCAAGTCGCCATACCACGCTCGGCCATCCAGCGCTCAGGAGCTCGCCTCAAAGGAACCCCTCTTGCGCTGCCCAAGGAACGGAAAGCCCCTCCACTATAAAGCTGCATTCCAGGGGCGGCCTTCGGCGTCCGCCTTGCCATGGACAGGGAGGACAGGGTGCCTGTGATGGGCCCAATACCCGTGGGCGTCTCTCCAAGACTCGTTCACACCACCCTTCTGTTCGGTTCGACTCAGCATAAGGGAAAGGACACACTCAAGAGCAATTCCTTTTCCCCTTTGCGCTGCAGGCGCACAAGGCAGCGATGGCGGTGAAGAATCATCTTGGCCAGTGGAAGATCCAGCAGACGCGACTCATCCATGCGACTGGTAAAGGGATAAAAGAAATGTTCTATATCGTCGTCAGAAACATGCAGACCGCAGGCCTGGACTTCAAAGAGCACGGCGTTGGACCCCGAGACGGATGAAATCTTGAGCGTGCCACCATCTTCAGGGCAATAGCTCAAGAAAGCTTTCAGCAGAACATGCAAGGATTTCTTCATTAGTTCCTGGTCCAGCATGAGGTGCGGAAGATCCGGTTGAAGCCGGACTTCGAGCCGCACAGCCTGGGCTTGAAGGGTGGGTGTGAGGTCCTTGAGGACTTGGGTAACCAGAGCGTTGAAATCGCACCGCACGGGAACAATCACCACCGGTTTCAAGTATTCTTGAATTCTCTTGAGAATGCTCTCCAGACGAGCCATTTCTTTCAATATGATCTGCACCTTTTGTCGATGAGGGCTATCCACGGGCAAGCGACCCAGAAGACGGCGCGCAAACCCTCCCGCCACGGCGATAGGATTGCGAATCTCATGGGCAAGGCGGGCGGAAATTTCACTGAGCGTCCGCAATTCCTCCGTTTGAATGATTTGTTGTTGCAGGGCGTGACGTTCGGTCACATCCATCAAGAAGCCGTCCACCATCTGGACTTTGCCTTCCATGTCCAGAGCGGGCAAAGCGTGGTCCAGGACATAGATGGGCTGACCGTTGCGATGCTGCACACGGTATTCTTCTCGAAATTCGAGACCTTCCCTTAGGCACTGATCCATAAGAGGCCAAATGCGGTCACGGTCCTCAAGCCAGACCTTTTCCTTCCAGAACCTGGGTCTTTCCAAGATTTCCGCCTGGGACATACCCAAGAGGTCTTCCACAAAGCGGTTGACGAAAACCATGGTGCCGTCCTTGTCGAGACGGTACACCACCAACGGAACCCGTTCCACCAAGGTGCGGTATTTTTCTTCCGATTCTCGAAGTTCTCGCGTGCGCGCCTGAACCTTTTCTTCCAGTGTGGCCGCATACAATTTGATCTGTTCCCGAGACATTTCCAGAGACCCTAGCATTTCATCCAGCGCATCGGCCAGGGTACCCAGTTCTCCAGATGGTCGCATATCCAAGGGCCGGGCAGCACGGCCCATGGCGATTTCTCGAGCAAAGGCAATCATGCGGTCGATGGGTCGAGTAAAGAAAAGGGCAATGACATAGATGGCTCCCACCGAAAGAATCATGCCGACCAAGCCCAGCCCAAGCATCCAGCGGCGGTAGCGGACTGTAAGGGCCACGGCGTCGGAGCGGTCCACGCCCACTTCCACCAACGTGGCCGGTTCTCCTCGATAGTTGGGCACGGCATGAATGAGGAAAGCGTAAGGACGATTCCCCACCTTAAGGTGAATATATTGGGGAACGGCAGAGCGAAACACGGAGGCGTAGATACTTGGAGGCCGGTCAAAGGTCTCGGCCAACGTCGATCCCACCACCTGGAGCGCTTTGCCCTCAGGGCGCCCTTCATGCAGGGATAGAATGCTCACATCCGCATCCCCGTGAAGGCGCATGGGCTCCAGGATCTTTTCACCGAGCGAAAACCCCACCTCCAAAAGCCCAACCAGCTGCTCTTGCCAATAGACGGGCACAACCCCGCGAATACCATACCCCGTCGCCCCCCATTCCAACCCATAGACTTCCCGCTCATCCCTGAGGACATCCTGAATCTGCTTTCGCTGCAACCAGAGTTCATCGCCGAATTGATAGAGCCGATGCAAGCGAAGGAACGAGCGCCCCGGAGGCACTTCAAAGTGAAACTGGTAAATGCCGTAATGGCGCCGCATGAATTCATAGGCGGGATAGCACAACTGAAGCAGCCGCATGCGGTCTCGGTCGGCCAAGGCTTTGGCGATTTCCGGGTTTCGAGCAAAGCCGGAAGCCAAGGACACAGCCCACTGGCCCCGCAGTTCCAGGGTGTGCAGAAAGGTGTTGTAGAAGCTTTCAAGCCGTTGGTGTTCTTGGCGCTGAATGAGGGTGTTTTGGCTCAAAATGGCGAGCCAAACCAGGGAGCAGGTCCCGAAAAAAGCGAGGACGATAAAGGGCACGATGAGCCGATAACGCAGAGGCAAGCTTCTCAAGCGTTCCAAAGCCCAGAATCCTCTGTTCGTGTTCCCGAAGTCGACCGTTTTCCAATCACATTCTTTTCTGGGTCGTGCCAAGGCATCGGCGCAGGGCGCAAGTCCGTGCGGGCACGAAACGCCCCGCTCGCCTCCCTTGTGCCGACGCCTTTGAACAGGCTCAGAGAGTCTTTTCAGAATCCTTCCTGGATTCCATAAAGGCACAGGCTTGAGCGAGCCGCCTGATGACCGCCTCCTTACCTAAAATATCCATAATTTCAAAAAGCCCTGGGCTCGCCGTCACTCCCGTCAGAGCCACGCGCACGGGCTGAGCGATTTTTCCCAGCTTGACGCCCATTTCTTCGGCTAATTCTCTGAAAATCTTCTCCACGGACTCTTCGGTAAAACGATCCAGAACCTGCAGGCGTTCCATCAAAAGCCGTAAAGGCCGAATCATGTCTGGGGTGAGAAATTTTCGCGCCGCTTGGTCGTCGTAGGTCACATGATCCACCAGGTAAAAACGTAGCCCTTCGGCCAATTCCTTGAGGGTGCGCGATCGCGGTTGCAGGGTTGCCGCAGCCCGTTCGAGAAACGTGGCGTCTTTTTCTGGCAAGGACATCTCTCGAAGAAACGGCTGGATCAAGCTTTGAAGCTCTTCTGGGCTTTTCTTCCGAAGGTAATGAGCGTTCAGCCACAGAAGCTTTTCCATGTCGAAAACACTCGCCGATGAGCCCACATGGTCCAGCTCGAATTTTTCGACCAGTTCCTCTCGGCTGAAAATTTCCTGATCCCCATAGGACCACCCAAGGCGCACCAGGTAGTTGACCAGGGCTTCCGGCAAGAACCCCATTTCTTTGTAAGCCATGACTGAGGTGGCACCGTGGCGCTTGGAAAGGCGCGTGCGATCCTGGCCGAGGATCATCGGCACATGGGCAAATCGAGGCAACGGGGCGCCCAGAGCCTGGTAGAGCAGAATCTGGCGCGGCGTGTTGTTCACATGGTCGTCGCCGCGGATCACATGGGTGATGCCCATGGAGACATCATCCACCACCACGGCGAAGTTGTAGGTGGGCATGCCGTCACTTCGAAAAAGAACCAGATCGTCCAGTTCCGCGTTGTCAAATTCAATGGGCCCCTTGATCACGTCGTTAAGGACCGTTGTGCCGACCTGAGGACAGCGAAAGCGGACCACGCGACCAGGCCCGGGTCCCAAACCTCTTTCTCGGCATCGACCGTCATACTTAGGTTTCCTGCCTGCTTTAAGGGCTTCCTGGCGACGCCGTTGCACGTCTTCAGCCGAACAGTCGCAATAGTAGGCGTGCCCTGTGTCCAAAAGCTTTTGTAGGTATTCTCGGTA